>CAZOGT010000291.1:0-4139 GCA_964579015.1 uncultured Acidobacteriota bacterium
GTTCCCTGATCCCCTGCCTGGCTTCTTCCGGGAAAACCTGTTTCTTCAGATAACCTGGAAACCCGGCAAGAAAGCGGCCGTAGGCCCTGATTCTATTCTGCTTCATCCTTAACCCGCATTTCTCACCAGCCTGCTACTGCGGCGGCGAATACATCCGTCCTGAGCGCGTTACGCTCCCTCGGCCTCCTCGTCGTACTGTCAAGTACGCCTCCGGGGTCCTCGGTCGCAAGCCTTGTCAGTACGGCGTCTTCGTCGCCTCGCTACGAAAACCGGTGAGAAACGCGGGTTAACCGGCGCCTCACCGTGAAAGCCGCGGCCGGGTTCCTCTCCATCACTTGTGTGATGTCCTCTTCAGAAATCCCTTTTTCCCTGAGCAGGGGGATGAATTCCCGAAAGAGCAGCGTGAATCCCCGGAACTCTCCCCCCTTTTCCTCCCCGGGGGAATACCATCCGGCATCGTGAGAAAGCAGGACCTGTCCCAGTCTTCCCTTCTCTTTCATCAGCTGCAGAAACTCAGCGTACCACTCAAAATTGCCGCGGTTCAAGCCGTCAAATGCTATCCACGCGCCGGCTTCAGCCGCCTTGAGGTGGTCTGCGACATCATCCGCTCCCTGGGCGTGAGTCCATATCCAGGCCGATGGATGGACCCCTTCTTCCTCCAGGATCTCCAACTGGCCGAAAGCGGGGACTGCAGGCCCGGTGTGGGACATGATGGTCAACCCGGTCCGGCGGTGGGCCCGGGCCGCGGCCCTGACAACCTTGCCGTCTATGTCGGATAACGGGCCGGAATCCACCCCTATCTTGATAAACCCGGGCCTGATCCCGGTGTCACCTATACCATCCTCCCATTCTCTGATCCACCTCTCAGCCAGCTGGTCTGCTGATTCTTCCCAGGCAAAAGAGGGAATATACTTATCGTTTGCCGCCCCGTAGTAACCGGTGTTGGTCAGGAGGTGCAGGCCACTGGCCCGGGAAAGCCTGGCCAGAAGCTGCGGGTCCCTGCCCAGGAATGCCGGGGTGCATTCGGCGAACGCGCGGCACCCGGATTCACTGAGTTCCATGAGAAAGGGAAGAATTACACGATACGCCTCATCCGGATCATACCTGTCGGCACTGATTTTGTCGGCACCGATAAAATCAACCAGCACATGCTCATGGCTGAGGGTCATGCCGAGGGACGCGGGCTCCAAGGGGCCTTCCACGGTCATGACAAAAACTTCACCCCTGCCTGCTGAAGCAGCAGCCAGTAAAGGCGCGGAAGCAGCAGCCAGGCAGGTCCTACTGAATAAAAAATCCCGTCTATTCATTATTTTCTTCTCCTGAATACATCAAAAAGCAGGCTTTCGCGGCCGACTCACCTGACACTCAATTAATAATAGCAGACCTTTTCCACTGCCAATTGACGAACGTGGCCGGAAAATGACAGATTCCGTCCCGCTCAGGAGACTGTGAGATTCTGCTGCCTGGAAAAATGGCAGGATTACCGATTTGCTCAGGCGACCAGCAGCTTCCCCGCAGAAGGAAACTCCGGCCGTCCCGAAGACCAGGGCAAGCTGGTTAGAAATGCGGGCTTAAACCCGCCTGGCGACTCTCCGGAAATGGTATCCGTAGACCATCAGGGTCATGGCTTCAGCGAAGGACTCCCTGTAAAAAATCGCGGCCTTAATCATCATCTTCCAGTAGTACCACTGGGATGCCCCGTTCCCCAGGACCCCCAGGAAAAAGAGGGATTTCAGAAAACCTTTCAGTTCACGGGCAGTAAAGCGCTTCCTCCGGCGGGGCTGATACTCCTCCAGGAAAATTGAAACTCTCTGGTAATACCTCCTGGGGCTGTAGATGGTCCTGACAATATTCCGGTACCCCTCCACCAGGACATCCAGTTCCATCCTGGGAATGAAATTGATGGTCCCGTCTGTATTGTCGCCCGTCGCACCCGGGAGAAGCCGGTTCTCGGACTTGAGACGGTTCCAGAGCCTGGTGTTGGGAGCCGCGTTCAGCAGGCCGACCATCGCGGTAACCACTCCGGATTCCTGGATGAACTTGATCTGG
This sequence comes from uncultured Acidobacteriota bacterium, assembly GCA_964579015.1. GTDB lineage: Bacteria > Acidobacteriota > UBA6911 > RPQK01 > JAPXNP01. Next base: position 2,050 of record CAZOGT010000291.1, read on the forward strand.
CGGGAAAAAATGGTCTCGTCATCACTGTCAAATCCAACAATATAGCCCCCCAGAACCTGCATTCCTGACCGCTGGATCTTTTTGATCGCGTCCATCAGGTTCCGGCCGCAGTTCTGCTTCTTTCCGCACTCGAGAAGGCTTTCTTCATTGGGGGTTTCCAGGCCGACAAAGACAGAGTCAAAACCGGAACGGACCATCAGGTCAATCAAATCGTCATCATCCGCCAGGTTGACCGAAGCTTCGGTCAGGAAATTGAAGGGATGATTCCTGGCTTCCGCCCAGGTAACGAGCTCCTTCAGGACCTTTCTGACTTCCCTTCGGTTGCCGATGAAATTATCATCCACGAAAAAGACCTGTCCCTTCCAGCCGAGTTCATACAGGGCATCCAGCTCATGGAGGATCTGGCCCGGGGATTTGACCCTCGGAACCCTGCCAAAGAGATTGGTGATGTCACAGAATTCGCAATTGAAGGGGCATCCCCTCGAATACTGGACCATCAGGGTCTGGTAATCACGGGGATTGACCAGGTCCCACCGGGGAAGAGGGGTTTCGGCCAGGTCCGCAAAGTCGCTGGAGGCGTAAATACCTTGCGGCCGGCCATTCCGGAGATCTTCCAGAAAGGGAGGCAGGGTGATTTCAGCTTCATTCAGCACCAGGTAGTCGGCAAGGCCCGAAAAATCCCCGGGATTACTGGTGAAGAGCGGCCCGCCGGCCACTGTCTTCCTGCCAAGCTTCCGGCACCGTGCCAGCACCTCGACGGCCGAATCCCTCTGGATCATCATCGCCCCTACCATGACCAGGTCCGCCTCCCTGATGTCCCGGTCCCGAAGCTTTCTCAAATTCATGTCGACAAGGCGGAGATCCCACTCCCGGGGAAGCATCCCGGCTATGGTCAACAGGCCCAACGGAGGACACGCCGCCTTGCCGGAGGCAAACCGCATGGCGTGTTTAAAACTCCAGAAAGTAGCGGTACATTTAGGATTTACCAACAGCACTTTCATCTCTATTTCCCCCTCTCCCTCAGGCCTTCAAAGAGCAGCTCCAGGTAAAGATCCGCGAAATCATCAAGGGTGATGCTGATCCAGTCCGCATCCCAGGTCAGCTCCAGTGATTTCAGCGTAACCGCAAGCACCTGGGACATCATATCCACATTTTTTACAGCCAGCTCCCCCCTGGAATTTCCGAACTCAAGCGCCTCGGCCACGAGCTTCATTTCTTTCTCCCTGAAAGCATCGGAAACCTCGGTTATGTAAGGCCAGTGAGAATTTCCGATTTCTTGGCTGACCAGGTGGAAATTCACCAGTTCGCGGTTTTTCTGAAGCTTGGTTACGAGGTGGGCCCTCAACTTGTCTTTAGCGGTATGTTCCCAGTCCGCGGCCGATTTAACGGCTTCATGCATGAGGTCAGCCTCCATGCTCACCACGTCATGAAAGATCTCTTTTTTATTCCGGTAATACCTGTAGAAAGTGACCTTGGATACCGCGGCTTCGGCTGCAATATCCTCGACGGAAACCTTCTTCAGGCCGAACTGTCCGAAAAGCCTCCGGGCCGCAAACAATATCTCTGACTTCTTGTTCAATACAGGCCTCCGCCATCAATTCATTGCCCTATCGGTGAAAAGGCTCCGGGAAAACAACTGTTCCTGTCGGGAAACGCGATAATGCCAGCTAGATTTTTTTGGCAACTTTTCTGAAATGGTGTCCGTAGACCATCATGGTCATGGCTTCAGTAAATGACTGCCGGTAGAAAAGCAGGGCCTTGATGAAGGTCTTCCAATAATACCACTGGGAAAATCCATTGCCGAGAATACCGAGGTATAAAATTGTCTTCAGAAAAGCAGATACCTCCCTGGCTCTCATGTTTTTTCTGCGGCGCGGAACGTAGCTGTCCAGGAACGTAAAAACCCTCTCATGGAATTCCCTGGGGCTGTATATCGTTTTAATTATCTGCCTGTAGCCCTCTATCAATTTTTCCCTGTCCATTTTTGGAATGAAATTCATTGACCCGTCAGTATTGTCCCCTGAAGAGTCGTCAATAAGCCTGTTTTCAGCCTTCATCCGGTGCCACAGCCTGGTGTTGGGCGGCGCATT
>CAZOGT010000292.1:0-4130 GCA_964579015.1 uncultured Acidobacteriota bacterium
GCAGATCGAGGAATCAGCCGACGTCCTGGCTTTCCTCGCGAAACATTGCGAAAACCAGTGAGAAATGCCTCTACCCGTCACTGCCGACCTTGAGGACACTGAGAAAGGCTTCCTGGGGAATCTCAACCCTGCCGACGCTCTTCATCCGGCGCTTCCCTTCCTTCTGCTTCTCGATCAGCTTTCTCTTGCGGGATATGTCGCCCCCGTAGCACTTGGCTATAACATTTTTCCGCAGGGCCTGGATCGACTCGGCGGCTATGATTTTACTGCCGATTGATGCCTGCAGCCTTATCTGGAAAAGCTGGCGGGGCAGCACTTCCTTCAGCCTTTTCACCAGGGCTTTGCCTTTATTGAAGGCCCTGTCACGGTGGCTGATAAAACTCAGCGCATCCACAGGCTCCCCGTTGATCATGATATCCAGTTTTACGAGGCTGTCCTCCCGGTAGCCTGAAAGCTCATAGTCAAGGGAGGCATACCCCCTGGTTCGGGACTTCAGAAGGTCGAAAAAGTCCATGAGAATCTCGGCCAGGGGCAGTTCATAAGTAAGCATAACCCTGTTGATACCCGTATATTCCATGTTGAGGAAACTGCCCCTGCGGTCCTTGCACAGCTCCATGCATGCCCCGACATAGGCTTCGGGGGTCATGATGTTCGCCTTGACATAGGGCTCTGAAACAGAACCGACCGCCATTTGATCCTGCCACATGGCAGGGTTATCTATGTATTCCGTCTCCCCGGTCTTCAGGTCTATTTTGTAAATAACTGAAGGGGCCGTTGCCACCAGGTCCAGGTCAAATTCGCGTTCCAGCCTTTCCTGGACGATTTCACTGTGCAGCAGCCCCAGGAACCCGCAGCGGAAACCAAATCCAAGGGCGGCGGAGCTTTCCGGTTCAAAGGCCAGTGAAGCGTCATTCAGCTGCAGCTTTGAAAGGGCTTCCCTCAGTTCCGAAAACTGGTCACTGTCCACTGGGTAGAGGCCGCAGAAAACCATGGGCTTCGCTTCGGCATATCCGGGGAGAAGCTCGGCCGCGGAATTATCGCTTGCAGTAACAGTGTCCCCCACCTTGCAGAGGCCTATCTCCTTGATCGCTGCATGAAAAAACCCCACCTGTCCCGCTTCCAGCTCCTCTGTGGAGCTCATTTCCGGGGCAAACACCCCTACCCCGTTAACCTCTGCCCGGTATCCGCTGGCCATCATTTTTATCCTCATCCCTTTCCTGATGGCCCCCTCCACCACCCTGATGTAGGCGACAATCCCGAGATAGGAGTCAAAATGGCTGTCAAACACCAGGGCCCTGAGCGGTTTTTCGGGTTCCGACCGGGGGGGCGGGACGCGGGCCACGACAGCTTCGAGGATTTTCCGGATCCCGATCCCCTCCTTGGCGCTGGCCTCAATGCATTCGGATCCATCAATCATGAGGATCTCCTCAATTTCATTCCTCACCCTTTCGGGATCCGCGGCAGGAAGGTCTATCTTGTTTATGACCGGGATAATGGCCAGGTTATGCTTCATGGCCAGGTTCACGTTGGCCAGGGTCTGGGCTTCGACCCCCTGGGCCGCGTCCACGACCAGTACCGCGCCCTCGCAGGCTGCCAGGCTCCTGGACACCTCGTAGGCGAAATCCACATGCCCTGGGGTGTCGATCAGGTTGAGCTCGTAGATCTCCCCGTCTTCCGCCTTGTAGTAGATCCTCACGGCGGCCATCTTGATGGTTATTCCCCGCTCCCTCTCCAGGTCCATCTTATCCAGGAGCTGGGCCCTCATCCGCCGGGACTCAACCGTGCCGGTAGCCTCGAGAAGCCTGTCGGCCAGGGTGGATTTCCCGTGGTCGATATGGGCGATTATGCAGAAATTTCTTATTCGTTTTTGCATGAAACTTTCTATTTGTCCGGGCGGCGGCCCGTTCACAACAGCCCTGCCCCGGCACAGGCCTGGGCTGGGCTGGGAAAGAAAATCCTTGCGTGTTCAGTGCCCGGATAAACCCATAAACACTCCCAGCTAGGCCTGCGCGCTTTCCGTAACCGGCGTCAGGCAGGTATGCTCGGGAGTCTCACCCTCCATGACCATCCCGGAAAAGAGCTTTATCATCTGGTAACCACCCTGTACATTGAAGACGTTCTCCCAGCCATGATTCATGAGAATCCTCTGGGCTACATAACTCCGGTAGCCGCTCAGGCAATGGAGAGCGACCCGCCCGGTGGCCGGGACATCGTTCATCTTCGCCCTTATCAGGCTCAGGGGAATATTCACCGCCCCGGGAAGGTGTTCCTGGAAATACTCTTCCGGGCTTCGCACGTCTATTACCGCTGGGGGGTCATCGGACATCATCATTTCCAGCAGCTCTCCCGCTGTCATTTCCGGCATTACGCCCTTCCGTGAATTATTGGCCGCAAACCCGGCCTGGATCGTGACATCCTTGGCGCTCCCAAAGGGCGGGGCGTAGCACAGATCCAGCTGCTCAAGGTCGTCTATGTCCATCCCGCCCATGATCGCCGTGGCGATCACGTCAATCTTCTTGTCCACGCCCCGGCCCCCGCAGCACTGGGCCCCCAGTATGTTACCTGATTCCGTTTCCCAGATGATCTTCAGGTGCATCGTTTCCGCACCCGGGTAATAGGTCGCGTGATCCGGGCCGGTCATGTAGGTAACCCTGTAATTGAAATCGTTGCGGAAGGCCTGGGCTTCAGTGAGCCCGGTTACGGCCGCGGTCACTCCGGCCACCCTTACGATGGAAGTGCCGAGGACCTTTTTAAGCTTCAGCCTTCCGGGATCGTCATCAGCCTTTCCCATCAGGTCATAGGCCGCATTCAGTCCGGCGGCCCGGCCGGATTTGTTGGCCGGCCCGGCCAGCGGTATGCAGACAGGCTCCCCCAGCACCGCGTGGACGGTCTCGCTGTTGTCTCCCGCGGCGTAGATGAAAGGGTCACTGGTCTTCTGGTATTCATCCACCTTGATGGCGCCCGAGCTTCCCAGTTCAAGACCGGCTTCACGGGCCAGCCGCACCGAAGGCCTCACCCCGACTGAAAGCACACACACGTCAAACCCGATTTCCCTTCCCCCTGATGTTACGGCAATCTGCTCTCCCGGCGCGCCCTTCCTGAATTCAGTTACGGCTTCGCCAAGGATCACCTCCACGCCCGAATCAATCAGTCCCTGAGTGGCTGTAAGGGTCATTTCCCGGTCCATCACCGGGATCAGCTGGTCGGCCAGCTCCACCAGGGCAACCTCGCAGCCCCGGACATTGAGCTGCTCGGCGGTTTCCAGCCCGATATATCCGCCGCCGATCACCAGGGCCTTCAGGTCAGGACCTCTCCCCAGCGCCCTGATCCTTTCGGTTATGGCATCCACGTCGGGAACGGTCTTGAGGTTATACACCCCTTCCGCCGAATCCAGCCCTTTGATCCTCGGAATAACGGCCTCCGCACCGGTAGCCAGCAGAAGCCGGTCATAGCTGATCTCCTCCTCCGCCCCTCCGGGATTCACCAGGCGTACGGTCCTGAGGCCGGCATTTACCGATTCAGCCCTGGTGTTGAGGCGGACATCGACATTGAACCTCCTGATAAAGGTTTCAGCATCCGACACAAAGAGGCTGTCCCGCTCGATTATCTCTCCCCCCAGGTAATACGGCAGTCCGCAGTTGGCGAAACTGACATACGGCCCGGCTTCCACCATCACAATTTCAATTTCTTCAGAGGTCCGGCGAGCCTTGGCAGCAGCCGAGGCTCCGGCTGCTACACCGCCGATAATCACCAGTCTTTTCATTGTAAAAATATCCTTTTTTTCATCACGGAATCAGGGTCGGTATCGCTGTCGATTCCACTACACAGCCTTGATCCCAAAGAGCACGTGCCGCCTCATCATTTTTTCGATTCAGCTTCCGACGCCGAGTGTCTCCATCAATTATGTCCGAGGTCGACAAGGGGTGTTTGCTGCCGAGAGTATCTGCCCGGGACTCATTTCCGCTTGGAAAGAAATCTCTTTGACAGGCAAAAGTTTAAATCACCGGGCACTTCAAGTCAATCCAGGGACGGCCGGGAGTTCCCCCATTCCCTGCGGATTAAACCGCTATCAATGAGTATGGTGAAAGTGGAGGTTCCATTTCATGACCATTTGGTATATTAATAGACCT
>CAZOGT010000293.1:0-4123 GCA_964579015.1 uncultured Acidobacteriota bacterium
TCCCTTTCCGCGGCATCAAATTGCGGCACCAGGCCTCGAGATTCTCCAGGCATTCTTCTGGAGAAAGGCCGCCTTCTTCTCCGGATTCAACGAAACGATCCAGCTCCCCGGCCAGCCAATCCCTCAGGATGCACTGCCTGCAAATGGACTTGAGGCCCTCCAGGGGAAGCACGGGGAGGAGCAGCCCCAGGTCACCCGACAAATCCCTGTCGCCCGCCAGGACTTCCCTGCGAATCCAGGTATCAAAAAGCCTCGATTCCCTGTCAATGCCTGAAGGGTCGTCTTCAGACTGGAACCGGGCGTCCAGCGGAATTCCAGCCTCCACCGGATAGCTGGAGAGAAGCAGGTGGGCAAAAGAATGCAGGGTGGTTATCTGCAGTTCAGGAGCCCTTTCCACCAGGGCACGGGCCCCTTTCTGCAGCAGCCTGAAGTCTTCGCCCGGCACCTTTTCCAGAACCCTCCCCAGTACCCTGACAAAAAGAGTGTCCCCGGTATTTCCAAGGTCCTTTTCCAGCTCTTTACGGCTCTGAGCCCCGGTAATCATATTCAGGTACCTGAACACCCGGTCCTGCATCTCGGCGGAGGCTTTCTTGGTGAACGTGGTGAGAATAAGGGACCGCATCGCATCCCTTACCGCTTTCTGCAGGTCTGTACGTGACGCTGTCCGGCTGTAAAGCCTCTCAGCCTCCACTGTCAACAGAAGATAGATGGCCCTCAATGTCAGGGTGTGGGTCTTGCCCGTGCCGGCACTGGCATTGACAAAGGCATGATTCGGGGTTACAACCGCCTGCAGCCTCTCCTCCAGGTCCGCTATTCCCCTGTCAGCCAGCCTATCCTGTTCCTCTTTTCGATCCGGCATGAAAAAAAATCTCTCCTCGACTCGGTGTTATGCTGTCCGGTTCCTGTCCGCCACGTTCCTGATATATTCACCTCTCTCCCGGCAGTTAGCCTGAAATAGTTCCCCCATCCTGGTCCGCTGTTCAGGATCAACCCTCCGGCAGAGCGACATGTAGTCACAGTGATTGCACGGCTCCAGGAAAGAGAGTCCGTAATTCTCCATCAGGCTGTTTTCTGAAGGCAGATAGTTCCCGCCTGAAAGAATACTCTCCAGTGATTCCAGTATGCGTTCAGCCAAAAAGGAGGGATCGGCCTGGACTTCTTTTTCCTTCGGCTCACCCAGAAAGACATAGCTGAAACCGATTTCGCCGCGCTCTCCTCTTCCGGCCAGCATCCACCTGTATAATGAGGCCTGCGCCATCCACCCCAAATCCAGGACCGCGGTCCTGTTCTTCTTAACCTCGAGATCCCGGTTCTTCCCTGATTTATAGTCAGTAATGTGCAGGTTTCCCGTTTCCTTATCCTGGTCGATCCGGTCGGCTATTCCTTTCAAGGTTACTTGAGGCAGCCCGGGGAAAGGCTGTTCAAGGTGCACTTCAAAATCTGAAAAACTCCTGCCCGGGGGGGTATTCTCATCAGCAAAAACGAGGTATTCCAGGATAATCCCGGCAAGCTGATCAATCAATACTGAACGAAGTAAAGGGGGCAGGAGCTCAGCGGAAGGAGTGCCGGGCACCACCTTTTCAACAGCAGCCTTCACAGCTCCAGGATGGTTCAGAATTTCCCTGAAGGCGGCAGCGGCATCTTTGTGCCCCCGCAGCAAATGCTCCAGGGCTGAATGCAGCATTGATCCCTTTTCCAGGGCTCCGGCAGTATCAGGGAAAACCTGCTCTTCCAGCGGGGCAGCCTCCAGCATTTTCTCTGCATAAAACTTGAAGGGACATCTTGCCAGCTTCTCAATAGACGTGACCCCCAGAGAATTTCTCCTCCCGGGGAAAGCGGCATCCCTGACCTGTCCGTAATATTCCGGACCAGGATCGGAGCCCTTCCTGTAAACACTCCAGCCCGGCGGCAGGTCCGCAAATCCCGAAATCCTTTCCGCCTGCCGGTTTCCCAGGAGAAAAACCATCCCTGGGGGAAGAAATGAACCCTTTTCCGGGTCCAGGGCCTGCAGGAACCTGGCCTGTTCGGTCAGGGCCGGGGCAATCCTCCGGAGTGAGGGCGGCTGCCCGGCTTCCCAGTGCTGCAGATAATTCTGGATCCAGGAAGTAGGAGTAACCAGCCGTCCGGCGGAGTCTGTTTCCGGTATAACCCAGTGAACGATTTCAGCTGAGGTGTTCAGGAGATAGAAAAGCAGCGCCATCTCATCAGTAAGGCGGGACTTTACCGGTATCCTGTGGCCCAGCACCCCTGATCTTCTCACAACCTCGGCCCTGGTATGGTCGGCCAGGAAATAATCCTCTTCGATCTTTCGCGGAAATACTCCTGAAGAAAGCCCCATCAATACCATGGCCCGGCAGGTTATTCCGCGGGCCCTCATCATCGGGACCAGCTTCACCCCGGGGGCCTCAACATCTCCTTTCGTGGCTTCAGGGCCGAATGACCTGAATACCAGGGAGAAGAAAAGGCTCTCCGTGATTTCCGACCCGGGACGGAGCAGGCCCCAGTTCCGCAAAGATTCGATTACCGGGTCGAGCTGCTCATCGTCACGAAGCCATAAAGATATCTTCTGCAACAGGCTGACGGCTTGTTCAGGAGATATGGGGAAGACGGGTTTCTCCACCCAGGTGGAAACAATCAGCCCTATCAGTTCCGACTCTTCCCGGCTCAACCGCAGGGCAGTCTTTTTCCCCCGGGAACCATTTTGGGCCAGCCTCCTGACCGCCTGCCAGCTGGGGCCGCCTCCAAAAACCGCCTCCCGCAATTTGCGCTCAAAATGAAAGGCATCAATGCCCTGCTCTTCACAAAAACCAGGATTGTCCCGGAGATACTGGAACACCCATTCCGCCGGGGCCGATTCCCTCCAAAGCCTTCCCAGCACCGACTGCCTCAATCCGGTCCGGGACAGCTCCACCGGGCAGTCGAGAAGATTCACCGGCAGGCAGAATTCCTCAAACACCTCCAGCGCCGGCCCCAGGTATCCACCCGGAGAGGTAAGGACAACCATGATTTCTCCGGGTTCAATCCCCAGTTCGTCAATCCACCTCCTTATCCGGAGGGCGGCGGAAAGAGCTTCAGCCCGGGGAGATGAAGCCCGCTGAAAGGTTAAAAACCCCGGTTGTTCCTCCGGATTTCCGTCAGGGAAGGTCTGGTCGAAAAAATCAGCAGTGGGATTGGATGGCTCTTCCTGCAGTTCCCGCAGGGGCTCACTAACTATCTGCGGTCCCATCCTTACCCGGATATCGTCAAGTACTGAAGAGGAAAAATCGAAAGCGGGATGGGACGCTTTCCCTCTCCTGTTATCAGGAAAGTAGATGGAAAGATCCTGGCTCCTGCTCAGACCGGCCAGGATCTGCAGGTTATTGTCCGTAAAGTCATAGAAGCCATAAACAAAAATTCCGGCGGGCTGACCGCTTTCCGAGGAGAGGGCCGCTGAAACCTCTTCCGGAGCAGCCTGTTCAATCCAGTCGGAAAGATCCTGCTGGCAGAGAGGACTCCAGGCCTTATCCTGGGAATTAACTGCTCCAACCCAGGCAAAATAGAGCTCCAGGATGCGTTTTTCCCTCTCCGAAACTCCTCTTTCCCTGACCGTGTCCAACAATACCTCAGCGTGGCCGGGACCAAATCCGGCATCAGCCAGGTCTCGAAAAGTAGGGAGAAGGAGAGAGTAGCCTGAATCAATAGCCCTGACCGGGGCCAGAGGGGAACTGTCAGGGATCCTCCTGATCAGGGCATCAAGAAGAATGTCATTTAAAGGGAAACTGGAAAAGGGCCTTTCCCGCTCAATTCGCTTGTAGATCTCAACAGAAAAATGGCTGAGGGATACGATACGCAAACCGCCAAGCGAAACACCGGGCCGGGCCTTGATTCTTTCCTTAAGACGCATCCGGACATGGCGGGCCAGGGTCCCGCTGGAGGTCAGCACCCATTTCCGGGCAAAGGGATCCTCAGCGCATGAGTTTTCAAGGTCATGCAGGAGGCATGATTCCAGTTCGCGGAAGGTTCTTTTTAAAACAAGGGTGCAAGACATAAGAATAGTGATTGTAATCCTGATTAATGGCGGATAGTAAATTCATAAGCTGGAAGCTTATGCCACAATGGCGAATGGCAAGTTCATAAGCTGGAA
>CAZOGT010000294.1:0-4101 GCA_964579015.1 uncultured Acidobacteriota bacterium
CTTGAGCACATACCCATTGATTACCTGGGAAGCCTCTGGCTGACTACCGCGCATGGTAAGTCCTTGAACCTCAATCAGGCCTGCGAGCTCCCCGGGATTTCAGGTGAATACCACCTTTACCAGGAACTCTGCCCGGTCCAGCCCCTGATTGGAAGCGTCCTTGATCCGGAAAAGTTCGTTCACTTTATCACGGATCCGTCCATGCCGATCAGCCTTCCCAGGCTTTGCTTTGCCGACATGGAGCTTTCCAGCCTGGCCGAGGACCCGTTGAACGGAGAAGCCCCGGACCTTCCCTACCGGAACCTCGATCATATTCGGAACTGCATCATCGAAATGCACCAGGGTGCCAAGCAGACCAAGACCGTTGACCGGCATTACCACCATTCGATCCTGTTTCGCGCAATCAGGAACGGTTTTTATGTCGGTGACCAGGAGAAGATGCTCTACTACCCCTACCCGACCAGGGAAGAGCTGGAGGGCAAATACTATGCCTGGTGGCACTGTGCCAATGACAGCGAGATAGCTTACGGCTACAGCGGGATCTGATTCGGCAATGGACGCTGGAGAAGCCAGCCGGCCTGCTCCCGGACCCTGGTTCCCGATCGCCCTCCGGCACAAGGCGGAGCTGGAGGGCGACAATTGTCCCCTTTGATATTTACACCGGCCGTCCCTTTGACATAGACTTTTTCGCAGAACAAATCAGTCCTTCCTTACGTTATGGATAACACTATGAAAAATTTTGGCAATGCTTTTTTTGTAATTTTTGCCCTGGTGTCAGCAGTGTCCGGCAGCCTGATTGCCGTCGATACTGATGACACCAGGATGATGACTGAACCGGCGATCAGCCAGAGCCATATCGCATTCATCTATGCTGAGGATCTATGGGTCTGCAATCTTGACGGGACCCAGCCGAGAAGGCTTACCGTCGATGAAGGGGTGGAGTCAGGGCCGGCTTTCTCCCCGGACGGGAAACTGATCGCCTTCAGCGCGGAGTATGACGGTAACCGGGACGTGTTCGTTGTTCCGGTTGAAGGCGGAATCCCCGGGCGGCTTACCTGGCACCCGGGAGTCGATGCGGTACGCGGCTTCACACCGGACGGCCGGAGCGTGTTGTTCAGCTCGCAGCGGAATGTGTTTACCAACCGCTACGCCCAGCTGTTTACTGTCCCTGTTGATGGCGGACACCCTGTGCAGCTGCAGATCCCCAATGCCCACCATGCCAGCTATTCGCCTGATGGGAAGTTTATGGCCTATACCCCCCTTTCTGAAGCCTTTCGCCAGTGGAAGAACTACCGGGGAGGGAGGATTTCCAGGATCTGGATATTCTCTTTCCAGGACCATTCCATAGTGGAAGTCCCCAAGCCTGAAGGCGGATGCAATGATACCAACCCGATGTGGGTCGGAGAGGATGTCTATTTTTTGAGCGACCGTAACGGGGAGTTCAACCTCTTTCGATATGAACGCGATGCTGAACAGGTTGAACAGCTGACCTCTTTTGAGGATTTTCCGGTCCTGACCGCCTCGGCCGGTTTCGGATCAGTGGTGTTTGAACAGGCAGGATTCCTGCATGTATATGATCCGGATAAGGGTCAAGCGGAAAAGGCAACCATTGGAATCGCGGCTGACCTCCAGGAACTGCGCCCCCGCTTTGTTTCCGGGAAAAAGTACCTGAGGAGTGCCGGGATTTCCCCGACCGGGGCCAGGGCGGTGGTGAATTTCCGTGGAGATGTCATTACCCTTCCTGCTGAAAAGGGAGACCCGCGCAACCTGACAGAAACCCGGGGTGTTCACGAGAGAGGCCCGGAGTGGTCCCCGGATGGAAAATTGATTGCCTGGTTTTCAGATGCTTCCGGCGAGTATCAGCTGGTGGTCAGCCCGCAGGACGGGAAGGGTGAAACCCGCAGCCATCCCCTTGATGGAACTGGTTTCTACGCCCATATCAACTGGTCTCCTGACAACAACTGGATAACATTTGTCGACAATGGCAGGAATCTTTACCTGCTCAATGTGGAATCAGGTGAAATCACGAAAATCGATACCGACGCGCTTTATGTGCCCGGACCCTTCCGGGATATGTTCGGGGACTGGTCCCATGATTCCCGCTGGTTTTCCTACACCAGGGTAACCGGGACCCTTTTCAGGCAGGCTTTCCTCTATTCTCTCGATCAACAGAAATCATCAGCCGTGACCGACGGCCTCAGTGACGTCAGTGAGCCGGTATTTGATTTGAGCGGGAAATATCTCTACTTTCTGGCTTCGACCGATGCCGGCCCGGTGGTCAACTGGTTCGACCAGTCCTCCGCTGACATGAGAATGACCTCTTCCCTCTATCTCGCCACCCTGCAGAAAGAAACCGTTTCCCCGTTTGCCAAAGAAAGTGATGAGGAATCCATTGAGGAAAAGAGTGGTTCAGGCGAGGACAAGAATGGCAATGATGAAGAAAAGGCTGATGAGGAGAAAGGGAACGCCGGAGAGGAGAAGCCCCTGAATATTGATATTGAAGGGATCGTGAACCGGATCGTCGATGTTCCGGTCAAGCCGGGATCCTACTCCGATCTCGGGGCAGGGAAGGAAGGAGAAATTTTTTACATTGCAAGAACGGTCGACAATTCAATTCCTCCGACCCTCCACAAGTTTGCTTTGCAGGAGCGGAAGGATGAAAGCATCGCCGAAATGGACAGCTTCGTAATCTCTGCTGACCGGAGCAGGATGCTCTTCATGAAGAATGGCAGCCTGGGAATCGTGGAGACCGGCAAAAAGCCTGATCCAGGCAGCAATATGCTCGACCTGGCCTCCGTCGAGGTCAAGATCGATCCTGCAGAAGAGTGGGCCCAGATGTTTGACGAGGTATGGAGGATCAACAGGGATTATTTTTACGATCCGGGGATGCATGGCGCAGACTGGGACGAAGTGAAATCCAGGTACGCCGGTTTTCTCCCTGATCTCTCCTGCCGGAGCGATCTCGACCGGCTGCTGCAGTGGATGGGCAGTGAACTGGCCGTGGGGCATCACCGGCACGGCGGCGGCGACCGGCTTTTTGACCCGGATAAGGTCGAAGGCGGTTTGCTGGGCGCTGATTACGAAATTGTGAACAATCGCTACCGGATAGCCAGGATTTTCGAAGGGTTGAACTGGAACCCGGAACTCAGGTCTCCCCTCACTGAACCAGGAGTGAACGTCAATGCCGGTGATTATATTCTTGCAGTGGAAGGGCGTGAACTGACTGCCGCTGACAATATCTTCAGCTTCTTTGAAAATACAGCCGGGAAGATCATTGAGCTTACCGTGGGGCCGAATCCCGACGGGACAGGTTCACGCCTGGCAAGCGTCGTTCCCGTAGAAAGCGAATACGCCCTCCGGAGCCGTGACTGGGTGGAAGGCAACCTGAAGAAGGTGACCGAGGCCACTGACGGCCAGGTCGCCTATGTCTATGTCCCCAACACTGCGGCGCAGGGGCATGAGTATTTCAAGCGGTATTTCTTTCCCCAGGCCAATCGCAAGGCGATTATCGTGGATGAGCGTTTCAATGGAGGCGGCTCAATAGCCGACTATTACATCGATATCCTTCGCCGCCCCTACCAGGCCCACTGGCACACCCGATACTGCAATGACCTGAAAACACCCAGCGCCTCTATCCAGGGGCCCAAGGTGATGCTGATCGATGAAACCGCCGGCTCAGGCGGAGACATGCTCCCCTGGATGTTTCGGAAATTCAATGTCGGAACCCTGATCGGCAAGCGGACCTGGGGCGGGCTGGTCGGAATCCTCGGTTTCCCGGAATTGCTCGACGGCGCATCGGTCACTGCTCCCAACCTGGCCATCTGGACCGAGGATGGCTTCGTGGTTGAAAATGTCGGTGTTCCCCCGGATATCGAGGTGGAGCAGCTCCCCTCGGAAGTGATCAAGGGGCGTGACCCCCAGCTGGAAAAAGCTATTGAAGTGGTAATGGAGCAGCTGAGGGAGAACCCTCCCCCGGAACCTGAGAGGCCCCCTTACCCGGTAAGGGTAAGGGATTGACGATTGTGGCATAAGCTTCCAGCTTATGACAGACTGTTGATAAAGCTCAATAATTACAGCAGGGCCAGATGTTAAAATTGGTAA
>CAZOGT010000295.1:0-4097 GCA_964579015.1 uncultured Acidobacteriota bacterium
CTTTCTCATATTTCCGCAACAGGGTCCTGACAGATGTGAGCGCTGAATTCCGGGAAAACCGGATCACGGCGATTGTCGGCCCTTCTGGCCAGGGGAAGTCCACGCTTCTTGCCACCATCAACCGGCTCTGGGAGGGGACTCCCGGGGCATCCATGGATGGGCGTGTTGAGATTTTTTTTGACGGGAGGTTCCGGGATATTTATCAGCCCGGTTTTGATCCGGTCTGGTTGAGAAGGAAGGCCGGCCTGATTTTTCAGAATCCCAATCCACTCCCGATGTCGGTCGCGCAGAATGTCTCCTTTCCTCTGCGGCTTCTTGGTGTCAGGGACAGGGATGTGATTGCGGGCAGGGTGGAAAAGGCTCTGCGGCAGGCTTTTTTATGGGATGAAGTCAGGGATCGTCTCGAGGAAGACGGGCGCTCTCTTTCGGGAGGGCAGCAGCAGAGGCTCTGCATAGCCAGGGCCCTGGTCCTGGAGCCTGAGATACTTCTGCTCGATGAACCCACCTCCTCCCTTGATCCCCTGGCCTGCGAAATGATTGAAGACCTTCTTTCCAGCCTGAAGCAGGTATGCACCCTGGTGATGGTCAGCCATTACCAGGAACAGGTGGAGCGGATTTCCGATGAAGTCTTTTATTTAGCAGGAGGGAATCTTGTTCCCATGGTGTAAAAAAAAGGGTGTATCCTGAAGAAACCAGCTGATATACTTTTTTTCCGGAAGGCGATACCGGGCCTCCGGCAAACGGTTGTGGCATCGATTCAGGATAAAGGGAGATTCGAAGCGGAGTAACAGGCACTGATTGACCTGCAGTCGTTCGATGGAGGAGGCGGGAGATGGCGAAGCATATTGGAATTGTGAGTTGCAGTGCTGAAGGCGCGGCCCTCTGTTACCGCACGATATGCCATGGAGCGGCCTCACTCATGGGGGAGTATCTCCATCCCGAGGTGTCGATGCACACCTATCCCCTTGGAACGTACATGGAGCAGATCAGGGCCGGGGACTGGGACCGGGTAGCTGATTTGATGCTCTCTTCAGCAGGGAAACTGGCATCGGCAGGGGCGGATTTCCTGATCTGCCCGGATAATACCATCCACCAGGCATTTGACCGGGTCGCTTCAGAGTCTCCGCTGCCATGGATCCATATCGCGGAACCGGTAACCTCGCGGGCCAGGGAAAAGGAACTCAAGAAACTCCTGATCATGGGAACTGAATTTCTGATGAGCGGGCCTGTTTACCCTGATTTTTTAAGTAAGGCGGGCATAGCCTTTGAAATCCCGGACGCCGAAGACCGGAGACTGATAAACAACATAATCTTCAATGAGCTGGTGTACGGTGTTTTTACCAGCGAGTCGAGGGCCTATTTTGACACGGTCATACACTTCATGAAGGATAAAGGGTGTGATGGTGTGGTAATGGGATGCACCGAAATTCCGTTACTGCTCGATCCGGCGGTGAGTCCCCTGCCGCTGCTCGATTCCACCAGGCTCCTGGCCGAGGCCGCTGTCAGGAAAGCCCTGAGGGAAGATTGATGCCGGTGAGGCCCTATGCGTTCCTGCTGCCGGTCGGCTTCCCCCTTCAACCTGGCTTGTGACCGGAGATCAGGCCCAATCCAGGATCACCTTTCCGGAATCACCGGAAAGCATTGCCGCAAAACCCTGCTCGAACTCGGTGTAGTCAAACCTGTGGGTGATAACAGGCGTGATGTCCAGGCCGGTCTGGATCATGGACTGCATCATGTACCAGGTCTCGTACATTTCTCTTCCATAGATCCCCTTGATGGTCAGCATATTGAAGATCACGGTGTTCCAGTCAATTGCCAGGTCAGCCGACGGTATGCCGAGGAGGGCGATTTTTCCGCCATGGGCCATTGATGACAGCATATCCTGGAACGCCCTGCCATTGCCTGACATTTCCAGCCCTATATCGAACCCTTCCTTCATTTCCAGTTCCTGCATCACCGTTTTGAGGGATGTGTCAGACGCATTTACCGCCATTGTAGCCCCCATTTTTTCAGCCAGTGCCAGCCTGTAGGGGTTGAGGTCAGTCGTGACCACGAACCTGGCTCCCGCATGTCGGGCTATGGCCGTGGCCATCAGCCCAATGGGTCCGGCACCGGTAATGAGAACGTCTTCTCCCAGGACCGGAAAGGAGAGCGCGCTGTGGGTCGCGTTGCCGAAGGGGTCAAAGATACTGAGGATGTCTTCCGGGATTGAAGGGTCGGCATGCCAGACATTAGTCACAGGGATGGACAGGTATTCGGCAAAGGCTCCGGGACGGTTGACGCCCACGCCCTGGGTGGAAGCGCATAAATGCCTTCTTCCGGCAAGGCAGTTGCGGCATCGTCCGCACACGATATGGCCCTCCCCTGAAACAACATCTCCGATTTCAAGGTCGTGGACATTGGCCCCGATGGCTTCGACTTTTCCGACAAATTCGTGGCCGACAGTCATAGGGACCGGTATGGTTTTTCTGGCCCATTCGTCCCAGTTCCAGATATGGACGTCGGTCCCGCAGATGGATGTTTTGGTGATCTTGATCAGAACATCGTTTATCCCGATCTCCGGGACCGGGACCTCATCCATCCAGAGGCCTTCTCTTGGATATTTCTTGACAAGAGCTTTCATGGTATTCTTTATTGACATTTTTGACTCCTGATTCTACTCCTGGACTAAGAGACGAATATATGGGATAAGATTAGCACAACAGTGAGGGGTGTTCCGAGGAGACAAAAAAACAAATTTAATTGGATTTGTTCCTTGACAACATTTTTCCTGTTTCCATATACTTTTCAATAATCCAAAATTTCAGCTGCATCAATTGCAGATGCGAAGGGAAAAAATTGATCTCGGATTCCGGGAATCATCATTGTGAATAAACCAAATCAATTCAGATTGACCTTATCCCGCCAGGGACAAAGTGATGCAAGAACCGTGGAATTTTCCCCGAAATTCCTGGTTATAGCCTGTCTGACCGGCCTCCTTTTCTTCACATCTCTGTTGTTTGTGGTTATTCACTACCATCGAATGAACTCAAGGGTTGAAAATTATTCCCAGATGGAGAGGGACGTCGATTTCCTGAGGAAAAGGGAGCAGGAATGGCGGCTGAGCGCCAAGCGTTTGAATGACCGGATTGCTTCTTTACAGGTGACTACTGATAAGCTGAGAATTCTCTCAGGCTGGGATACGGATTCGATTGGCGGGGTCGGCGGCCCGGTTAAGGGCGTGAACCCGGTGCTGAGCCTCAGCCCCAACGACTTCAGCAAGCATTTCAAAGCCATGGACAGCATGAGCATTACCCTGGCCACGGAGTTAAGGGAACTGCAGGATTATTACACCACCAGGGAAATGCTGACAGCGGCCACCCCATCCCTGATGCCGGCCAGGGGCTACCCTTCAGACCGCTATGGATACCGGGTTGATCCCTTCACCAGGGAACGGTCTTTTCACCCTGGAATAGATATAACCGCCCCCAAGGGTACGAAAGTCATAGCGACCGCGGACGGCCTGGTTGTTTATGCCGGAAGAAAGCTCAACTACGGGAAAGTTGTTTCAATTGAACACAAGTTCGGGATGTCCACCCGCTACGGGCATCTGGACCGGTTCAACGTCAAGGTCGGCCAGAGGGTGAAAAAGGGAGACATCATTGGCTATATCGGTACCACGGGAAGGACTACTGGGTCCCACCTGCATTACGAGGTCAGGCTCAGGAACCAGCCGCTTAACCCCCAGAGATTTTTCCACGAAAGCAGCGGGCAGGCAACGGCCATGAACTAGACATTCTCCTCTCCCCGGCAATGTTGTCAATCCAGGATTCCGGACTACCCTCACCTCAAGCTTCTTTCCGTCGAGGGCCCATCACAGCGGCAGTTGCGGCGTTTGGAATATTTTTTGGAGAAAAATATCGCAGGCTTCTGGTACAATATCGTAACAAAGGCGGCCTTTGCCCATCGCCTTGCCGTTACTGTGTCAGGTAGTGTGTCAGGCTGACGGGAAAAGTCCGTGAGGCGAAAGCAGCCCGAATGGAATTTGCGCCCGGTATTCTTCGCGCCGGTTTTACGAGCGCTCCCTTCATGTTTTCATTCGGGCTGCTTTCGCCTCA
>CAZOGT010000296.1:0-4070 GCA_964579015.1 uncultured Acidobacteriota bacterium
CGCGCGTTGCTGTCTTCGTGTGATGGTGCTGTAGCCCAGGTCAAGGCCGGCCTGGACCGACTGCCTGATATATTCAGCAAGGTTGATGCTGTCGGCAAAATAATTGATTCTCCTCCGTTCGAGCGATATCCGGGGGGAGATGAAGAAATCCGACCTCCCGACAGGATGAAGGTACTCGGTGGCCAGCAGGGGATTTGAGCCCAGCCGCAGGTCGTTTCTCCATTCAGCCCCGTAAGCCCCGGTGTCGAAGAATGTCAGCCGGGCCAGGAGATCGAAATTGACCTTGTCGGACGTGATGGTATTGACATCCAGCCCGAGTTCAAGGATGGCGGGATGTTCAGGTTTTTCGAGGATCCGGTTGTTCATGATCATCAGCCCGGGACGCTCGTCCTCCCCGGTTATCCCATAGGAGAGGTTACTGAAGCGCCCGGTCCCGATCAGGTTTCTTAAATCTTCGCCCAGTTGGTCCTGCCTGGCCGCATCAAAAGGAGTATCAAGGTATTTATGGCCGAGCTTTCCCATGATTGCAGCGGTATCTTCAGCCCCGGCATCGACAACCACCATGGATTTCGGGACCGGGGGCCCTTTCGGCCTCTCCCTCATCTTTCTTGCGGCCAGGTGGTCCTGCCATTGATCCCTGTCCAGGGAAAGCCCTTTCAGCAGGGCAACTTTCCCCCGGGACTCCTGGTAGCCGAGTTCAATTATCTCCTGGCTCTCGGGAAAATCGGCAAGGTCATAATCACCAAGGTCCGGGGCGATTATGAAATCCGCCTGGCGAAGGCTGCGCCGAGAATTGACGAGGGTGGCGATACTGACGGTCTGGGCCAGGACTCCGGGGAGGCTCTTCATGGCCTCGGGTCCCTCAAGCTGGGTTTCGATATTGACGACGATCAGGATGTCAGCCCCCATCTCCTTGACGACGTTGGTCGGGATGTTATTGACCAGGCCCCCATCGGCCAGGATCCGGCCATCGATCTTCACGGGAGCAAAAACACCGGGGATTGACATCGTGGCCCGCAGGGCCCGTGAAAGGATTCCTTTTTGCAGGGTCACCGAAGTCCCGTGAACCATGTCGACGGCAACGGCCCGAAAAGGAATCGGCAGGTCATCAAAGTCGTCGACAGTTGCGTAATCAAGGGTTATGCGGTCCAGGAGCAGTTCAATCTCCTGCCCTGAACTCAGGGCGTTTGGAAGATTGAGGTCACTGATTTTCCCGGAGAGGGTAATTGGGGCTGGAATGTTGCGGCGGTCCTCCTTGCGGCGGAAAGAGAGATGCCTGAAAGAAACTGAGGGCTGGAGAAGCGTCTCCCAGTTGAGTCCGACCACAAAGGTCCTGATTTCATCAGGGCTCCAGCCCATTGAATACATCGCCCCGATCAGCCCTCCCATGCTGGTGCCCCCGATGTAATCAACGGGAATCCGGTTTTCTTCCAATAGCTTCAACACACCCACATGGGCAAATCCCCGCGCCCCTCCTCCGCTCAGGACCAGTCCGATGCTCGGGCGGTCAGGGGGTGTTGAACCCGTGTCAGCAGCCGCGACAGGAGAGATGACCGCCCCCATAATCAACAGTAATCCGGCAATTTGATATTTCATGGCCTGTTCACACCTGGTCCAGTGGAGATATTAATCTGAAAATATTCATCTGATTCTAGCAGGAAGTAACGGGAAAATCCCGGGTTTCATGCGGCTGCAAACCTTTTTAATGACGGCGGGAATCAGAATCTATGTTTGTGACGTATAATTTAAAATAAGTCCGGAATTCTTCCGGAGGAGATTCGAGATCATTGAAGGAAGGAGGGATTCGAAATGAGTCACTACAGAATGGCAGGGGTGGTGGTTGCCGTGCTTTCGCTTATGGCGTTGCCGGTGGCGGCTCAGGCCGAAAAGCAATTCAATGTAATCCAGTTCCCGGAAGGGAGGACGGTGAAGGTCGACTTTCTCTCTTCAGGCCAGATTCCGCAGGCGGAAATGCGGTCTGAAGTTAGATTCCAGGACGGCCAGTTTCGTATTGAAGTGAAGTTTGAGAAGATGAAGCCTGCGGTGCTCTTTGGCGGGGAGGTCACCTGTTACGTGCTCTGGGCCGTGAACCGCGACGGAATCCCCGAAAACCTGGGGGAGCTGTGGGTGCGTCCCGACTCTGAAAACGACACGGTCCGTTTTTCGACCGGCCTCAGGAATTTTGCGCTGGTGGTCTCCGGTGAGCGGTACTACCAGGTCTCCAGGCCGTCAGAGATGATTCTATTCTGGAACAGCAGCCGCCCGGATCCCGCGGTGGCAACGGACAGCCTCTCATTCAGCAGTTTTGAACCTGCGCCGACAAGCGGAGTTGCCACCCTGGAAAATGTCCGGTACGATGGGGAAAAGCCCCTTGACCTGCTCCAGGCGGAGAAGGTATTCGAACAGGCCCGGGAGCTGGGTGCCGAGGAGCTTGCTCCTGATCTTTACTCCCAGGCTTCCCTGGCCCTTCGCCAGGCGACCCAGATTTACGAAAGGAACCAGGGCAGGGGTGCGCAGCGGTTCGCCCGTGACTCGGTGGCAGCCGGAAACGAGGCCATCCGGCTGACCACGCGAAAGCTTGAGCTGCAAAGGCTGGACGAGGAGTTCGCCGAACGGCAGGCCCAGATGAAGGCGCTGGAAAGCCGTCTCAACCAGTCTGAAGAAGATGTTCGGATTGCTGAGGCCAGGATCAATGAAGTCCAGCAGCAGAGGGCTGAGGCTGAAAGAATGGTGGAGTCCGCCCGGATGGAACTGCAGAGCTTGAACAGGGAACGGGAGCAGCTGGTAGCAGAGAAGCGGGAGCTTGAAACATCGCTGGCCGCTTTGAACGAGGAGCGCAACCTCCTGGAGAAGGAAAAAGCCCTGCTCCTGGTGGAGAGGCAAAACCTGCAGGAGGAGAAAGAGGAACTGCAGGGAAGGCTGCAGCAGGCCCTTTCAGAGGTTGCTGAAACCCGTTCTTCAGCCCGCGGTACCATTCTCAATCTGCCTGATATTCTTTTCAGCATTGGTGAAGCTGACCTGCAACCTGAAACTAGAATTGTCCTGGCAAAACTTTCGGGGATTCTCCTGATAATGCAGGACCTTAATCTCCGGATCGAAGGGCACACTGATTCAACGGGTTCTCCTTCGTTCAACCTGCGGCTCTCAGAGAGGCGCGCTGACTCTGTATTCGACTTCCTTGTTAATCAGGGGATATCGAGCCAGCGCATGGAAACAGCTGGATATGGCCAGGAGAGGCCTATTGCAGATAACTCGACCGCTGAAGGAAGAAGGCAGAATCGAAGGGTGGAGATCATTATCGGCGAAGGAGAGATAGCAGCCGAATAGTGAGGACTGATTTCATAACGGGACTGATTCAAATTTTGGACCCTGGACAGGGCTGGCAAGCTCTGCCTGGACATCGAAAGGAAAAGAGCATGGGAAATAGTAATAGTAAGGGCCTGGGAAGGCGCCAGTTTCTTGGCGGCACCCTGGCTGCCGGAGTGGCTGCCGCAGGCGGAACAGCAGCTGCAGCAGAAGTGAAAACAAAGACGGTTAAGGACCTTCCTTACAATCCCCGTACATTCAAGGCGATGCCGACCCGCAACCTGGGAAAGACTGGATACCAGGTCGGTATTCTGAGCCTGGGCGGGCAGGCCACTATTGAACAGCAGGGTACCGAGAAGGAATCCGCCGCCATTGTCAACCGGGCCATTGACCTGGGGGTCAATTACATCGATACGGCCGCGGCCTATGGACGGGGGATCAGCGAGGTTCACATCGGGCAGGTGATGAAAGACCGGAGGAGCGAGGTGTGGCTGGCCTCGAAGACCCATGACCGTACCTATGACGGTTCAATGAAATTGCTGGAAACCAGCCTCAAACAGCTGCAGACCGACCACCTTGACACCTGGCAGCTGCATAATCTCAAAACCAGCGAGGACCTGGACAGGATATTCGCCAAAGACGGCGCGATCAAGGCACTGGTCAAGGCCAGGGAGGAGGGAATGGTCCGCTGCCTCGGAATCACCGGCCATTATGAGCCGATTATCATGGCCCGCAAGCCCTTAGAGGGTTCCGTCGCTGATAAC
>CAZOGT010000297.1:0-4065 GCA_964579015.1 uncultured Acidobacteriota bacterium
AGACCACCTCCCCGCGGACCAGCACCTCACCAGCCTGCCTTTCCGGCAGGTCGCGGCCTTTTCCGTCGACAATCCTGACCTCCATGCCCCATACCGGCCTGCCGCAGCTTACAATGGAAAGCGTATTACCCCTGAAATCCTTCGAAACCTTATGCGCGGCCCCGCTGCCGTAAAAAAGCCCGGCGTCAATCCGGTCCACGGGAATCGTTCCGTCTGAAAAACTCTGGCTGATCAGGGCAGTCACTTCCGCCTGGCCGTAGGCATTGGAAAAGGACTTCCTCTCCAGCCCGGCCCTGGAAAACTTGTCGTAGAACCTTTCAATGACCTCCGCCCCGGCAGGTTCACCGGCGGTCAGCAGTGATTTGAGGCAGGAAAGATCAAGTTTCCCCAGTTCCCGGTCATCCACGTATTTCAATGCGTGCACAAAACCGGAATTAGGAAGGGTTGCCTTGTCCACCCGGTAACGCTCGACCGCCTGAAAAAAGGCAAGGGGCCTGATCAGCCAGCGCGCCGGAGACATCAGGACCAGGGTCATCCCGGTCGCAAGCGACGAAATCAGGGCTCCCATCAGGGCGCCGGTGTGATAAAGCGGTATCCAGTTAAGCCTGCATTTGAAAGGCCACGGCCTCCTGCCGACGGATGATTCAAGGAAATAAAGGATATTGCGGTGGCTCAGGAGTACACCCTTGCTGTTCCCGGTTGTCCCGCTGGTCAGCTGAAGATAGGCTATTTGGGGATCAAGACGGACCTTTTCAAGCTCCTTTGTTCCGGGGGAGGCCTCCCTCGGCAAGCCGCTTTCAATGATGAACAACCTGCACCCTGTGTCCCGGAATGACTCCGCCAGCTCAGGGGTGGTAACCAGGGCCGCGGCCCCGATATTCTTCAGGGCCTCCCTGATAGTCTCACACGATTTACCCCTGTCCATATTGATCGCCGGATATGGATAGATGGAGGTCACCACCCCCGAAGAAATGCCTCCGAAAAAGGCATAGATGATCTCCAGTGAATGGGGAAGCAGGAGCATTGCGATGTCACCATGTTCCAGTCCGGAATTCCGGAAAGCCTCTCCGTATTGCCGTGAAATCTCCCCCAGCCGGGCATATGATACCCGGGTGACCGATTCATCATCACCGAGGAATAGCAGGGCGTCACGATCCGGGAAATCAAGGGCCTTCTTTTCAAGCACCTCGAATATGTCCGCGTAACCAGGAAAGCTGTCCGTCATGTTCTCCTCCGGTTCCCTTTCCATCAGAACACCTGGTAGACAAAGGGGCGGCTCATCCCTCCCAGGCTGTAAAGTACCACAAAGACCAGGGCCAGGCTCAGGAGAAGCGTCTTTTTTATGAAAGGCCCTTCCATGAAGAAGAGTTCGTTACCTGTCCGGAACTGGCGCCATTCAATCCAGAGCCCGGGCAGCACCAGCCAGAGGAGGCGGATGTTGGGCCTGGTCAGCTCCGACCAGTCGAAAAGCTGCCGGAGGTAGGCGACCGCCACTGGGACTTCCATCACAAAAAAGACCAGGGTGAAAAACATGCCGAAAAAGAAGGTGTAGTTCCGGATGGTGAGGGCCAGGGTTGACTGCCCGAAAGGAAGCTTCTTCCAGGCCGCTGACACAGCCTGCTCAATCACGGCAACCACGCCCAAAAGCAGGCCCCAGACCAGGAAATTAATCCCGAAACCGTGCCACATTCCGCTGACCGCCATGGTTATGATCGGCGGGACAACATACCATGCTTTACGGCTGATCGGAGTGTCATGCATCAGGAGGCGGCGGCTTACCGGAAAATAGACATAATCCCTCAGCCAGCGGGAGAGCGTGATGTGCCACCTGTTCCAGAAATCCGCCATGCCCCTGTTGAAATTCGGGCTGCGGAAATTCACCGAAAGCTCAATGCCGAGGAGGCGGCTGAATCCCCGGGCCATGTCAGTGTACCCCGCAAAATCATTGAATATGCAGGGGCCCAGGATGAAGAGCCAGAAAATCAGCTCCGGGGGCGTGTAGCGCTGCGGGTCGGAAAAAACCCCGACGGGAATCGCCGCGCGGATGGTATCGGCTATAACCACCTTTCGAAAAAGCCCCAGAAGTATGAGCCCTCCGGCTGATTCAAGGTTCTCCCTCCTGACTGAAGCCGGCAATTCCCGGAGTTGCCTGATGAACGGTCCCGACCTCTCTATCGGCCCGGCAATCAGTTTCGGGAAATAAACCATGTAGAACGCAAATTCACCCAGGCTGACGTCTGCCGGGACCTGTTTTCGGCGCAGGTCAACCAGCCAGGAGATCGCCTGCATGGAGTAGAATGAAAGCCCCACCGGTGCCAGAATCCGGGGGAGGATCTCTCCGGCGTAAAAACCCATCCGGCTCAGCAGGGCGCCCAGTTCCGGAGCGAAAAAATCATAGCCGCGAAAAAAAACAAGCGCGGCCACATTGAGGATCACCCCGGCCATTACCGGGATAACGGCCTTCTTACCTCCCAGCCTGATTATGACCTTTCCCAGCCCGAAATTCACCAGGACAGAAACGAGGATCGTGTAGAAGCACAAGGGTGACCAGAAATAGCAGAAAGCCAGGGAGGCCAGCAGCAGAAAATCCCGGCTGAAATGAACCGGCAGCAGGTACCTGAAGGCAAGTACCGCGCTGAGGAAACAGGCAAATTCAAGCGAAACAAAACTCATTGCAGGCCTCTCCGGGCATGTCCGCCATCTTCAGCCTGCCCGCCTGCCAGGCCCAGGTTCGCCAAAGCCCCGCCCAGCCAGTCGCTGAATGCTGCAATCCCGGGCTCTTCCATGTGCAATCCGTCACGCATCCAGCTCTCCAGCGGCAGGTCCCCGGGATCCGGAATCCTGAGCAGGGGAATGCCGTGCTTCCGCGCCAACTCATCCGACCTTTCCATGCGGTACCGGTAATCACCGAGACTTCGGGTTATCCTGAAACTGAGAGGCAGTTCAAAAAAAACCAGTTTCTCCGGCCCGACCAGGCTGATTATCCGGGAAAACGCTTCTTCCTCATCCTTGCCGCCCGGGGGGATCTCATCAGGGAAGGCCTTGAAAATTTCTTCATCCCGGCGGGCTTCCTTTTCCCTCTCCAGCAGTTCCCTGCGTTTTTCTTCAGAAAACCCTATGTCCCTTACCCTGCCCCTGTCCCTCAACGCGGCCCTGAACTGATAGTCTTCCCGGGGCTGCTCCATCCAGTGCCTGATCATCAGGAAAACCCTCATAAAATGAAAATGCTCGATCATCCAGCCGCTGATATTGAAGTTGCCCATCCGATACTGAATCCACTGGGAACTCTGGAAGTCAAAGGTGGAAGACTGATATGGCCCCATCAGGTCAATGACAAAGAACCGGGGACTGAAGTCCTCTTCAAGTATCCGCAGAATCACCGGTAAAAACTCGGTGGTATTACCCCCAAATCCGAAATTCACGCACCCGGGCCTGAAACCGGCTGTCTCCTGGAAGGAATCGACCACCACCGGCTCATCCACGCCCTGGCCTACCTTGGAGTTGCCGATGAAGATGTATTCCGGAGAACCGTGCTCGCGGCAAAAGGCATCCAGATGATTGAGCCTCTGCTCCAGGTCGTGGTTCCCGGTCCCGTAAACCTCCAGGGGAGCCGCGCCGGACCAGCGTAAAACCAGGATCGAAGCCTCGCTTCCCAGGAGCAGGAGTATCGAGATTGCAAGCGTAATCAGGATCAATGACCAGGGCTGGTGCTTGCGGGCATTCGCCCCATGAAAAATTATGGACAATTTCCCCATGGCTAAGTGTCTGCGTGAAGGTTTATTCCCTGTACTTGAGGACCAGTGTGGCCATCGAGTCGAGGGTATCTATATTTTCGGAGTTGAATTCAGTGTCAGGAATGTAAACACCGAGCTCCTTTTCAACATAGACCGCCAGTTCCACCAGGTGTATTGACCTGAGCAGCCCGCTGCTCAGGAGCGGCTCCTCAGGCTCCAGGTCGAATCCCGGCTTCCTCAGGCACCTTTCGCAAACAAACTTCTTCAGCATTGCAATGACTTCTTCCTTGGTGATTTCAGACATGGTTCATGATTATAGTTGGAATCAGGA
>CAZOGT010000298.1:0-4060 GCA_964579015.1 uncultured Acidobacteriota bacterium
TTCTCTTGTTGAGCAGCTGCCTGGCCACTGTCAGCACCCAGTGATCCAGGTATATGTTCTCAGGGCGGGGCCTGGCAAAAATCTCCATGAACACTTCATCCACAAACGAATTGGGATCTATCGCACCAGGAGGGATGTTGCCGTTTACGACTTCATAATACAACTCCCTGCGAATGTAATTCTCTACCTTCCCCAGGTTTTCATCAATGGCAAACTCCATCTTCCGGTCTGATACAGCCTCATCCTCCAGGGCAGGCTCGGCCTTGCTCTTCCTCCATAGATTCTCCCGGGTCAACTGGCTCTTGAACCTCACCACCCGTCTCCGCAATTCACCGAACGCCCGCACCACACTGCTGATCGGGTTATCTTCGGTCTCTTCAACCTTTATTGCCCGCTGAGGAAGCGTAAGGGTGATAGACGTGCAATACTGGTTTCCCCTTGCCAGCTTTTCGGTGGCAACATTGAGATCGAAAGAATCAGGGGGAAATGTCGGGAGCAGTTTGAGTATCTTCCTTGATTGCCTTTCGACTACCTTTTCATAACTCTGACTCGGTTCAAATTTGCGTTTCTGGATATTTATACTCATGGGTCAATTATATAGGAAGATCACATTAAATTGGGGACTAATATGTGTATGCTGAGACCTTGCGCAAGGCAAAGCTTATCGAGTAGAATTATAAATTGTCTCTACTATCCCTTGGACCTTGAACAGGACTCTCCCAATTCTTGGGAGATCTTTTTCAACCAGGGTTCAGGGCACATAAATCGTTATGAAAAAAACGCTTGTCGTATTCATCGTGACCCTGTTTATCCTTACAGCCACTGCGGCTGCAGCGGATTTTCATCCGGGAGGATATGATTCCTCCTGTGTCCTCTGCCAGGTCAAC
Organism: uncultured Acidobacteriota bacterium; assembly: GCA_964579015.1. Classification (GTDB taxonomy): domain Bacteria; phylum Acidobacteriota; class UBA6911; order RPQK01; family JAPXNP01. The sequence goes on from CAZOGT010000298.1 coordinate 888, forward strand.
CAACTTCCCTTTGAAAAATCAGTCACCCTCTGCTATCTTCCTGTCGAGAGCCTCATCCCCTGGTGGGCGGCCTCACTCTTTTCCCAGGTTCCCCTGGACTTGCCGATCAGCCTTCAGACCGGCAGGTCGCCCCCATCCGCAACCTAGATTTGCTCCCCCTTTTTCAGGCCTCCTGCTGGATCGCAGCCGGCCTGGACCCATAGGGATTCCGGCTCTCCAGAAAAGCCGGTTTTCCCGATCATCCGGACTTGATAATTTCCAAGGAAAAAAACGTTAATGCCCCATCCCAGACATTGCAGATTGAGAATTATGTTCAAAGTCCAGTTGTTTGTCATGACACTGGTTTTCTGTATCTCTGCTCCCATGGCACAGGAATCGGAACTATCCGGTACGGTTCTGGAGAGCGCTGAACCGGCCTGCTCATTTACGGGGACTGTCAGGGATACCCTCGGCAATTCAATTCCGGACGCCACGGTCCTGCTGGAGGAAAGCGGCCAGGTGGCAATAACAAATGAACTGGGCCGGTTCTGCTTCAGGTCAATCCCCGAGGGACCACTTACGCTGATGGCCACGTATAGTGGTTTCGAAGAGAAGTGGATCCAGGGGATTAAAGATGGAGACGAGCCTGTTGAGATTATTCTTGAGCCTGCCAGGATCAGGGAATCCGTCACAGTCACTGCTGCAACCAGGACCGAAAAAAGACTGGAAGACGTTCCGATCCGAACAGAAGTTGTGATGCCGGAAATCATCTCGATGTCTTCGTCTAAAACCCTGGCAGACGCCGTGGAGTTTACCCCCGGGATCAGGGTGGAAAACAGTTGCCAGAACTGTAATTTCTCCTCCATACGCATGCTGGGCCTGCAAGGTCCCTATACCCAGATCCTGTTTGACGGGCAGCCTACCATGTCATCCCTGGCCCAGGTTTATGGAGTGGAGCATATTCCCGCCCAGATGGTGGACCGGGTGGAGATAGTAAAGGGGGGAGGCTCCTCCATTTACGGCTCAGGTTCAGTAGGAGGAGTCATTAATATCATTTCCCACACACCATCACGCAACTCAGTACACCTTGAATACTCCTCAGACTGGGTTTCCGGCACGCCGGTTCAGTCTTTCGGAGCCACTGCCGACTGGATCTCGGAATCCCGCGACACCTTCCTGACCGCCTATACCCAGAACAACAACACCAATCCGATGGATTTCAATGACGACGCCATCACGGAGATTTCCGACCGCAAGCTGTCAACATCCGGCATTCGTTTCGGGCAGAACTTTTTCGACCAGAGCGCCAAGCTGACTGTTGACCTGAGCTACATGTGGGAGGATCGCAGGGGAGGGAGCAATCTTGATGTTCCCAAGGACCGGGCCATGCTGACTGAATGGGTCAGCAGCAAGCGCACGGCGCTTGGCTCCAGTTGGTTTCATTCTCCGAACACGGACATGGACTACCGGCTTTCCTTTTCCCTGGCCAACACGAACCGGGACACCTATTACGGATCCAACCAGGACCCGAATGCCTACGGAGTAAGCGAGAACCCTCTCTGGCTGATTGACGGGCAGGTAAATAATTACCTCGGATCCCACATTCTCTCCTGGGGCGGTCAATTCAGGTCTGATTCGATCAGGGATACCCAGCCCGCTTACAACAGGACTACGGATGAGACCTACCGTAACGTCGGGGCATACATCCAGGATGACTGGTTCTTCCTGGATGGTTTTGAACTGGTTTACGGCTTCAGAGTGGACAAGCATTCCGCTCTGGAGGATGCCATTATGTCCCCCAGGGCGGCCCTGATGTGGTCGCCGTCACCGGAGATCAGGATCAGGAGTTCCATTGCCACCGGCTTCCTGGCTCCCCAGGTATTCGACGAAGACCTTCACATCACCCAGGTCAATGGAGAGGGACAGATCATCAGGAACGATCCCGGCCTCAAGGAGGAGAGCTCAACCACCTACATGGTCGGAATGGAATGGCGTCCAATCCTGGGGCCGGGTAATGCCCTGCTGGAATTGAACGGCTTCGACACCGAGATAAAGGACCTGTTTCTTTCAGTCGCTGATGACCTTCCTGATACCGAGGAATATGAGTTCACCAGGGTCAATTACGGGGAAGCCAGCATTTACGGGGCCGAACTGAATTTCGGCTATGGAGTTCCCAACTTTTTCCAGCTGGAATTCGGGGTGGTGGAACAAAGGGCCAAGTTCGATCAGCCTGACCCGGATTTCAACAGCATAGATTTCTTCCGCACCCCAAACCGTTACGGAGTCATTTCATTCATGTATTTTAACCGGAAACTGGGAGATTTATTCGTTGGAACCAGGTTTGAAGGAGAGTCAACTATTCCTCACTATGCCGGATACATACCTGAAGACCGCCTGGAAACAACCCCGGCCTGGTTAATTGTTGACGCCAGTTTAAGAAAGCAATTCGCTCTTTTCAACAGTGAAAAAAGGAAAATGAGTATTGCTGTGGGCGTGAAAAACATTACTGACAAATTCCAGGACGACATTGACCGGACCATTTACCGGGATGCCGGATATATCTGGGGTCCAAGATCCCCCAGGACCTTTTATGCTTCCTTCGGGTTCGATTTATGATTAATTATGCGGCAGCAGCTAAAGGCAGGGCTTCAAAAATGTTAAAGCTCCTGATAGTAATATCCCTGATATCGGCATTCTCATGCGGGCTTCCGCCCGCTTTGGGCCAACAAAACCAGGGTCATGGGAGAAAACACGGCCATCATGCTTATCCCGAGGATTCCAATCCCAATATCTACGAAGCCCCCCTGCCCCGCGGTGTGGACGGCAGCTCCTGGGACAGGAAAAGGCTGCAAGGGAAGATCGTAATCCTGGCTTTCTGGGCGACATGGTGCGCTCCCTGCCTCAACCAGATACCCGATATCAAAAGACTCCATGACAGCCACAGCAGGGATGAGCTTATCATTCTCGGGGTGAACCTGGATACGGGAGGAAACCGATCCCTGCGGCGCTGGCTGAACCTCAATCGGCATAAAGTAACCTGGCCCCAACTCTTTACCCGGGGAGGTTTCAACGGACCTCTGCCCAGGTGCTACGGAATCAAGGATATCCCGGAAGTGCTGATATTCAACCGACAGGGGGACCTGGTTCACAGGTGCAAGTCAGCTGCCAGCACCAAAGAGGCGCTCCGGAAGCTC
>CAZOGT010000299.1:0-4052 GCA_964579015.1 uncultured Acidobacteriota bacterium
TTCGACCCCGATAGCGATACCGACCCCGACCGCGAGATGTGATGAATCCGGATAATGAAGAATCAAGATTGTCCCTGCACCGAATACTTCGGTTGAGGACGGTTGGGACCCTCAACAACCGGGAGCATATCGGGCGCCCGGGTGAGTACCGAGACTGCGGCATCGGTCCCTAAATCCCCGGCTGCTGCCGCGAGGGCATCTTCAACGCTGGGAAAAGGTGTGAATCCAAGGGCGCGGGCTTCTTCATTGCTGATTCCGCTGCTTACCAGGGAGACGGGGGCGTACTCCCGGACCTTGGCCCAGGCCAGGGCCAGGGCTCCTGAAACCATGTCCTCGATGGCGCCGCTCTCAATCATGGAGCTGATTATTCCAGGAGGAAGGGCCGCATAGTCGAGGATTTCGGGGTGGGTTACGGCCACCCCTTCGGTGCAGGGGGTTACGACAATGATCCGTCCTCCCGGCCTGACCACCCTTGCCGCGGGGTAAAGGGATTTGTGGGCCTGCCAGAACTCGAGGTCGCAGGGTGAGGACCCGGCGACGACTATATCGGAAAGCCCGGGTACCCGCACTCCATATACCCGGAGGGAAGCCGCGGCGCCTGTTCTGAATGCGGCCTTCGGGTCTCCATAGAAGGCTCTGACCAGGCCTCCCGAGGAGTCGAGTACGCAGTTGAACACGGCTGACAGTCCGACGCGGTCGGCGACTTCCTCCATTTCCGCCCTGACCGGGTTCTCCAGGACCCCGAGCCAGGAACTCTCGGCACGAACGCTCAGGAGATGGGTTGCCCCGGTGGTCTCAGCTCCGGTTATGCCCGGCTGGACGATCTTGGCTCCCCCTGAATATCCCGGGATATGGTGGGGCACGATACTGCCCACCCCGATAAGGAAGTCTGCCTCGAGCGCCATCCGGGCGACGCTGATCGGGGTCCCGTTTGCGGTTTTGCCCAGTTCCGCAAGCTGTTCCCGGTCCTGCCAGGGGTGATTGAATACCGCGACGCGCTCCACAATCTCCCGGCCGAAGCGACGGAAGATTTCGTCTCCGGACATGGGCCGGTGAGTGCCCAGTCCGATCAGGATCGAGACCTGCTCATCGCTTATGCCGGCCAGGTTCAGCTCTTCGAGGACCAGGGGAAGGATTGCCTGCAGGGGGGTCTGCCGGGTGATGTCGTCGGCGATGATCACGACACTGCGGCTGCCCTTCGCCGCCTCTCCCAGGGGAGGCATTCCGATTGGATCAGCCAGGGCCCGCCTGACCTCTGTCCGGGGGTCAGGGCCCCCCATAGCCAGTTGGGGGGAAAATACACCCATCAGCCGTCCTGCCGGAAGTTCAACGGACAGCTCTTCAGCCCCGTAGGGCAGGGTGAAGGAATGCTTCGGCCTGCCCTGGTTGTCAGGAAACAGAGGTTTCATGAGGATGTTCTCCTGTTTACAGGACCAGGAAGCTCAGCACCCACACTACCATGGCTGCTGTGAGGCCCTGGACCAGGGTTCCGAGGGTCTGCAGGCGGTAGCCCTGCTTGACCGTCATGTTGGAGAGCTGGGTGACTACCCAGAAATAGCTGTCATTGGCATGGCTGACGATCATGCTTCCGGCGCCGATTCCGACTACCACCAGGGCCCGGGCGGCCGGGTCATCGAGGCCGAAAGGCTCCATCAGCGGGGCCATGATGCCTGCGGTGGTGATGATGGCCACGGTTCCCGAGCCTTGCGCTGTCTTGAGGGCAGCGGCCATCAGGATGGGAAGCCAGATGCCGAGGTTGATTCCCGCCATGTTGTTTTCAACCACCGAAGCGATATCAGACTCCTGCAGGACCCGTCCAAACGCCCCTCCTGCTCCGGTGATGATAATTATTGTGGTGACTGAGACGATGGCCTGGCCCACCCATCCTTTTGAAGAGAGCATGTTGGAAGTCAGCTTCCTGGGAAGCATGAAGGCGGCGCAGGCGCCCAGGAGCAGGGCAACAATCGGCTGTCCGAAAAAATTTATAAGGGAAGAAATTGCGCCGTTACCGAAAGGGCTCATCAGTTCATTGAAGGACCGAAGCACAATCAGTACCAGGGGCAGGATAATGGGGACCATGGATTTCAAGGCGGAAGGCCTCTCCTCTTCCCTGATTACAGGCTCTTCGGCCGAAGTTTCGTCCCTGGGAGTCAACTCCACCCGGGAGGCAAAGAAGACGGCAAAGCACCAGCCTCCGGTCAGGGCAATGGCCGTGACCAGCAAACCCCAGAGGATCACCAGCCCGATATCCGCGCCCAGGGCTTCGGCGGCGGCCAGGGGCCCGGGCGTGGGAGGGACCATGGAATGGGTGGCCAGCAGGCCGAGGCTGAGGGCCATGGCGCTGGCGGCCAGCTTGATCCCGCTTTTTTTGGAAAGGGTCCTGTTGAGCGGGGAAAGGATGACAAACCCGGAGTCACAGAATACCGGGATGCTGACAATGCTGCCAATGACTCCCATGGCCAGGGGAACATGCTTTTCACCGGTTATCCTGATCACTTTTTCGGCCAGTTGGTAGGCCCCGCCGGATTTCTCGAGGAAGGTGCCGATTACCGCCCCGGCGAGAATTACGATCCCGATGCTGCCCACTGTACCGCCGAACCCCCCGTTAATGGCATTCACCAGTTCCTGGAGGGAAAGGGTTCCGCAGAATATTCCGTACCCGAAAGCAGCGGCGAGCAGCGCCAGGAAGGGGTGCATCTTGAGCTTCGCGGTCATCAGGATAATGGAGAGGACGGAGACAAAGAGGATAAAGATCAGCCACATGGATGTTGTACCTTTCTGCGAACCGTTGAATTGGATCCGTTGGATCCGGATGAAAAGCCAGTAAAAAGGAATCGGCGCGGATTGTCAAGGTTTTCACATGCGGGACTCACATAATTCCGGGACCGTGCGACGGGTGCCGGGCTTTCAGTTTCTGATGGTTTTCTGATGTTTTCCTACTGTTTTCCTCCTGTTTTTCTCGCCATGGAAAATGGTGGAATTCCTGACCGATATTTCTTGCTTCCCCTGCCGCGGCAATTTATCATCTTCCCTGATGACGGCCTTGAAAATGGTCAAACCAACTAGCCGGGAGAATGGTTCTCCCAATTAACCTCGAGGTATAAAAAATGAAAAGAATTCTGTTAATGCTCCTCTTCGTCAGCTTTTGCCTGGGCCAGGCTGCCCTGGCGCAGGAAAAACCCCTGAACATAATCGCCGTGTTTGCCCATCCGGATGATGCCGACGGGCGTATCGCCGGCATGTCGATCAAGTGGGCGAAAATGGGCCACAATGTGAAGTTTGTTTCCATCACCAACGGCGATGCCGGCCACCACGAGACCGGTGGGGCCAGGCTGGCCCAGCGCCGCCGGGCCGAGTCAGAGGAAGCCGCCCGCCGTTACGGCATTGCCGAGTACAAGACGCTGGACAATCACGATGCTGAATTGGTGCCCAGCCTTGATGTCAGGAAACAGGTCATTCGCGAGATTCGCAACTGGAATGCCGATATCGTGATAGGCCTGCGACCGAATGACTACCATCCTGATCACCGCTACGCCGGAGTCCTGGTCATGGATGCCGCCTACATGGTGGTTGTTCCCAACATGGTGTCAGACGCGCCGGCCCTGGAAAAGAACCCTGTTTTCCTCTACATGAAAGACCGTTTCACCAAGCCGTACCCGTTCGAGCCGGATATCACGGTAATCGTTGATGATGTCTACGAACAGATTATTGACGGAAATATCGCCCACGAGTCCCAGTACTTCGAATGGCTGCCCTGGGTTGCCGGAACGCTTGACCAGGTGCCGGACAGCCAGGCTGGACGGCGGGAATGGTTCAAGAACAACCGCAAGGGCCGCACAGCGATTGACCCTGCGATGAGGGTCAACCTGGAAAAGTGGTATGGTCCGGAAAAGGCGGCAAAAGCCGTGCATGCCGAAACCCTGGAAATTGCGGAGTACGGCCGCCAGCCAAGTGATGAGGAAATCAGGAAGCTTTTCCCGATGCTGGGAGAATGAATCAATTGACGATTGTGGCATAAGCATCTTGCTTATGAATCTGCCATTCGCCATTCG
>CAZOGT010000300.1:0-1001 GCA_964579015.1 uncultured Acidobacteriota bacterium
GGAGTCTTCTCACTCCTGAAATATGGGGGAACTCCTGGAACAGTTTTCCATATTGACTATCGGCAAATTTACTGCAACTATTGGTGGCATGGTTTGGTACAAGAGACTGCATTGGCAAATAATCATCGGGCTTATTCTTGGGCTGATTTACGGTACCTTTGCCGCCTCAGTAGGCTGGCAGAAATTCACCACTGACTGGATTGCCCCTTTTGGTGCAATCTTTATCAACCTGCTTAAACTGATAGCTATTCCCCTGGTTTTGGCTTCCCTGATATGCGGCGTCGCATCTCTCTCCGATTTGCGCAAGCTTTCCCGGATCGGAGGAAAAACCATCCTGATCTACATGATCACAACCACCATTTCGGTTTCAATCGGGCTGGTACTGGTGAATGTTCTGAAGCCTGGTCATCATGTGCCGCAGGAAATGCGGGAGCAGCTGCAATCGTCATATGAAAAGGATGCCTCGAGCCAGGCGGACCTGGCCAGGCAGGCCCGGGAAAGGGGCCCTCTTCAACCTATTGTGGACATCGTGCCCTCCAACCTCTTTGAGTCCGCTTCAGACAACAGGAACATGCTGCAGATCGTGTTCATTGCCCTTCTGGTGGGAATTGCTCTTATCCAGCTTGACGGAGAGCAGAGCCGCCCCCTGCTGGAATTTTTCGGGTCGGTCAACGAGGTTATCATCAAAATCGTGGACATAGTGATGATGATGGCCCCCCTGGGCGTGTTCGCCCTCATTTCCGGGACCATCACATCAATCGCCGAAGATAACATATTGCAGGTCATTAATCTTCTGGGCGCCCTTGGCTACTACTGTTTCGCTGTTATCCTCGGGCTTATTCTCCAGGGGTATGTTACCTATTCACTGCTGCTGAAACTTTTTTCCCCGATGCCGCTGGGCCGATTCTTCAAGGGGATCGCTCCGGTCCAGCTGGTGGCTTTTTCCACCAGCTCAAGCGGGGCCACCCTGCCGGTAACCATGGAAACATGCCATGAGGAAC
>CAZOGT010000300.1:1011-4047 GCA_964579015.1 uncultured Acidobacteriota bacterium
AGGTAACATCATTTGTCCTGCCGCTGGGAGCTACCATCAACATGGACGGGACAGCCCTGTACCAGGCTGTGGCAGCTGTCTTTATCGCCCAGTCCCTCGGTATGGAATTGTCCCTTTCAGCCCAGATGGCAATCATCCTGACTGCTGTACTGGCCTCCATAGGAACAGCCGCCGTCCCAAGTGCCGGAATCATTATGCTGGTCATCATCCTGGAAGCAATCGGGGTGCCGAGTGCCGGGATAGCGCTTATCCTGGGAGTGGACCGGATTCTTGATATGCTCAGAACAGTTACCAACGTGACCGGGGACAGCTGCGTAAGTGTGGTAATAGCCTCATCTGAAGGCCAGCTCGACCTGGAAAGAAGAAGAGGCTGAGGAATTCGACATGCACCGGGTAACAAGAAGAAAGTTTCTGCAGGCTGCGGGGGCGGGCATGATGAGCGGTTTCCCGGCTCCCTCCATAATCGGAAGGGCCGGCGACAAGCCCCCAAATATAATAGTCCTGATCTCGGATGACCATCGATATGATGCCCTGGGATGCATGGGAAACCCGGTGATCAGGACTCCTGTACTTGATTCCCTGGCTGCCGGCGGTGCTGTTTTTCCTAATAACTGCTGCACTACTTCCATCTGCTGCTCCAGCCGGGCTACTATCCTGACCGGAATGTATACATCCAGGCACAAAATAATCAACTTCAACGATGACCTGTCACCGGAACTATGGAACCAGTCATACCCGGTGCTCCTGCGCCGCGCTGGATACCACACCGGGTTTACAGGCAAATTCGGGGTCGGAACCAACCTTCCGGCCGATTCATTTGATTACTGGAGGGGAATTCCCGGTCAAGGCCGGTACTGGAATACCGTAAACGGCCGCAGCTGCCACATTACAGATATTTTCACGGATGACGCCCTGGAATTCCTGGACACCTGCCCTGCAGGACGCCCTTTCTGCCTTTCCGTCAGCTTCAAGACCGGGCATACCATGGATTATGACCCCCGGCCATGGCAGCCCAAACCTGAATACAAAGACCTTTACAGGGATGATGTTATCCCGGTACCGCCAACGGCAACGAGGGAGGCCTACCAGGCCCTCCCCTCCTTCTTAAAGGATTCCGAGGGCCGAAACAGGTGGAAAAACAGATTCAGCACCCCCGAGCGATACCAGGAAACAGTAAAGGACTACTATCGGCTTATCACGGGAATGGACGATGCAATCGGCCGGATACGATCGCGGCTGCAGGATATGGGCCAGGAAGAGAACACCATTATTCTTTACCAGGGGGACAATGGTTTTTACATGGGAGAAAAGGGATTGGCCGGCAAATGGTATGCCCATGAAGTATCCATGAAAACACCTTCCATCATCTTTGACCCAAGACTGCCGGCACGGCTGCGAGGCCGGAGGCCACCGGAAATGAGCCTTAACCTCGACATCACCCCCACCATTCTTGACTGGGCCGGAATCCAGATCCCTGAGAACGTGCAGGGCCTGAGCCTGGTCCCCCTGATCGAGGGAAAAACGGAATTTTTGCGGGAAGACTGCTTTTATGAACACCCCTTTGAATATGACGGGAAAATACCCCAGAGCGAAGGGGTCAGGTCCAATCAATGGAAATATATCAGGTGGACCAGCCAGGACCCGGTCTTCGAAGAATTGTACGATCTGGAACTCGACCCGGATGAAATGAATAACCTCGCCGGAAAAGGATCCCACCAGGAAAGGCTGAAGATTATGCGTTCGCGCTGGGCTGAATTGAGAAAGGAAGCTGGAAGCGGTAGCAAGGCCGCTGCAGACGGGAAAGGAACTGAGAGCCCTGATTTGTGAAGTGCGGGGGATGGGTGGTGCGGTCAGGACACAGGTGACACTTCAGGCTCAAGACACCGGTAACAGTTCAAAACGGGGTTATCTCTCGAGAAGTACGGCCCTCACAGGGGATCCGTCAGCGCCGGAGATCTTCAAGGGCAAAGCAATCAGTTCATATTCGCCGTCAGGAACATCCTCAAGGAAAAGGTTCTCGAGGATTATCGTTCCTGAGCTCATCAGGATCCGGTGAGCTTCCAGCTTTACGCTGTCAATCGGGTCCACGGACGGAGCATTGGTCCCATACAGGAGAATCCCGGCCTCGACCAGTGCCCTGGCGGCCTCAGGATCCGGGCAGGCATATACTTCGGGGAACTTCTCCAGCGACCCTATTCCCGGGCAGCGAACAATTACCCTCCTGGCATGATGCTCAAACAGATCACGAAAATCTTCAGGCCGAATAACACTGTTGCTGACACTGATTACCCTCACTGGACCCATGACCACGGAAAGATCGATCTGGTCAACAGTCATCCCATCTTCAATGGTATGACTGGGAGCGTCAATATGGGTGCCAAAATGCAATGCCGTCCGGATGTTGCTGGAATTACTTCCTTCGCCATCCCTGATTCTGCTTGATGACTCCCTGATAAATTTCCAGTCTCCGGGCCACACCGGGAGTCCCGCATGAAGGGGGTGGGATAAATCGTAAATTTTCATGCCGGCTATCCTTCCAGGCAATGGCACCAAAATGCCTGCCCTGAATGTACAGGTTTCAGAAAAACATCTCCCCGACCGGGATGAATGCTACCTTATGGTCAACATATCGGGAGGCAGGTGACCGGTGCAGTTAAACTGCTGCAGCACCGGCCCGCGGCTTATCAGGGCAAATTCCGTCACCGAGCTGTTTTTCAGCCTGAAGGTCAGTTCAAGCGTCTGGAAGTTGTCCAGGCCCAGCAGATGCCCGGCCATGATGGTCACCGGGCCGGCTGAAGAAAAGACAACCACATCCCCCTGTTCCCGGTAACTGTCGAGTATCACCTCCAGGGATGCAATCACTCTCTTCTGGAAAGCAGAGAGGCTTTCAATTTCAGGGGAATCAATTTTCCCTTTCGCCCAGAGCAGCATAACCCTCTCAAAATATTCCTGGAAGATACTGCCCCTCTCTTCAAGGTCATTGCTTCCACTATAGGCGCTGATCAGTTGTTCCAGGTCGGGATGCTCCTTTCGCAC
>CAZOGT010000301.1:0-4037 GCA_964579015.1 uncultured Acidobacteriota bacterium
GCCCAGGCTCCCGTTTCCCGCGTCCCTGCCGACGGAGATCAGCACTCTCGGCTTGTCCGTGTCCACGCCTCCCCCGGCTCTCGACTCAACAGTCCGCTGCCTCAGTTCCCCGGCCAGGGAGAGAGCCTCGGCTTCCTTTCCGCAGGCTGTGCCGATGGCTTCAACGGAATTGATAATTCCCTGGATATTCTTATGGTCCACCGAGAGTACCCGGTATCCTCCCCGGGTCATTTCCCGCCTGAACCTCCCGTTTTCCTCCAGGACGATCACCAGGTCGGGCTTCAGCCTGACTATCGCCTCAGCTGCCGGGTCGAGGAGTCCCCCCACCTTGGGAAGATTCCGGGCTTCGGGGGGGTATTCGCAGAACCTGGTGACCCCGGCCAGTTTTTCGCCCGCTCCCAGGGCAAAGACAATTTCAGTGATACTGGGGGCGGTGGAGATGATCCTCTCCGGCAGGCGGCCGGCATTCCCGGCCCTGTCGGAGTCCCGCCCCGACGCGGGGCCGCATCCGCCCAGGGCCAGGAGCACCTGCAGGAGCAGGAAGGCGCAAATCGCCGGTGCCGGGAAGCCCATCCGCGGGCGAACCCCGCGGCCCCTGTTCATCCGGAAAGTGTTGAGATCAGCGGGCATCCTGTACATGTCTCCTCAAATCCGCGCGCCTAGAATCCAAAGGTGATTCCGGCCCTGGCATTAAATTTCGGCGATGGGTAGTAGGCCCTCTGGGTCGGGTAACCTCCCAGGATTCCGAACTGGGTAAATGTCTGGTTAAGCATATTGTTAAGGTCCAGGTGCAGGGTGATCCTGTTCACCCTGAAGCGGAGCCTGGAATTCAGCAGGAAATAGTCATCCTGTTCGGGAAAGGCGTTTTCCCAGTCGCTTTCAAAGTGGCGGCCCCCGGTGTAAGTGCCCTCAAGTGTGAGGTCAAATTCGTTGTTGAAAAAGTAGATACCCTTAACTGCAAAGCCCTGGTTCGGCACCCCCGGCACCTCGGATCCGGAGTAGGGGCCGCCTGTCACTTCCGAATCCGTAAGGTTATATGATCCTGAAAGGGTCAGTCGGCCGAGCTGCATTCCGGTCTCTATCTCCAGTCCTTTACGCCTGTTGGTGCCGGTGAAGTTCTCATTGGCGCCGAATCCCCATGGCCCGCCCCGGGGATTGAAATAAAGCTCATTTTCAGTCCTGATGGCGTAAACAGCGGAATTCAAGAAAAAGGTATTTGGGTGGAAGAGCTTGATTCCGGCCTGGAAGCTGCCCGAATTCTGGGGTTCCAGTCCGGCATTGACGCTGTTGCTGTAGAAATCGAACATTTCATCCAGGAGGGGATACCTGACCCCGGAACCATATTCGAAGAAGAGATTGCCACCGGTCCGGAACTGCCAGCTGATTCCGGCTGTGGAGAGGTTTTCGCTGAACCGGGGGCGGTCCTGCAGGCCGGGGCCGAAGCCGTATTCCAGGCGGTCATGCCTGAATCCTCCGGAAAGCGCCAGTTTTTCAGTTATGAAAAATTCGTCGTAGACGTATCCTCCCAGGTTATTCCTCTCCAGGGCAAAGGAGGCCTGGGGGGAATAGGATGTGGTGTTGAGGATATCCTCGTCGCTTCTGGCCAGGTCAATCCCGGCGACCAGGCGGTTGTTCATTGTCCCGAGCTGCTCCGCAATGACGAGCCGCGGAGAAAGGGCGAGGGTGGCCAGCCCGGTATCACCCTGGAAGTAGCCCCAGTAGGAGGAGCTGTAGAAGACGTTGTCCCGCTTTCGGAATGAGATGTCGGCCTCGAAGAAACTCTCTTCGAGAAAGAGGAGGCGGGGCCTGGCCTGGAAGTAGTAGTCATTGACCCTGATCCTGTCATCGGGGTAGACCGTGCCGGAGCGCGGGATTCCGGATTCCAGGTCAGTTTCAGTCAAAGCGCCCGGCATTCCGGTCTCGTCGTGGTGGAAGCCGGAGCTGAGGTTGAGGCGGAACCGGGAATTCGGGCTGAAATCAAGGCTTCCTCCGGCATTCCGCCCCCTGGTGCCGCTGTTGTCCCGATAGCCGTCGGAATTGTAGATGTCTCCTGAAAAGGTATACGCGAGGGTGTCGGAAGCGCCGCTGTAATCCCCTTCCAGCGCCAGGGCGGAGTAGGAGCCTCCCCGCAGGGATACGGAGCCCCGGTTCTTGTCGAATCCATCGGTTATGATGTTGATCACCCCGGCTGAGGCATTGTCCCCGAAGAGTACCCCGCCCCTTCCTCCCCTGACAATCTCGATGCGCTTTACCTGTGCCAGGGGAATCTGGGTCCAGTCCACGCCGCTCAGGTCAGGCTGGTTGACGCGGCGCCCGTTGACCAGCACCAGGGTATTGGCGCCCGAGGTCTCCCCGAACCCGCGAAGGTCGACCCGGTAGTTCCTTTTTCCTCCTGTCAGGTCGGTAACCGTTATCCCGGAGGCAGAGCTGAGCAGTTCCGGAATGTTGAGGGAGGCCGAGTTGCGGATATCCTGGTCAGTAAGTACCGTTACGTTGGAAGGAACAAAGGCGACCTCCTCCTCGGCGCGGCTGGCCGTGACGATCACCTCTTCGGAACCGGGCAGAATGAAGGGGGCGGCGGGCCCTTGTTGGGTCTCCGCCCTCGCGGCGCGGGGAAGGGCGAACAGGATCATCCCGGAAACCAGCAGTGAGGCGCAGGCCGGGAGGATAGGAATTATTTTTCTGAAAATGAATGGGTTGCGGATCCCGGCGTTTCGCTTGAAGCGGCGTCCGGCAGCGGTTGGCAGGTTGTTCACTGGTCCTCCTTGCCTTCCCTTCGAAGGCATGAGAGGTACGTCAGGCACGGTTTCCTGGCTTGCGGGGTCCTTTCCGGGGAAAGGGCCTACTCTGTACGCCTTCCCATCCCGCAATCAGCCGGGACAGTGGCATGCTGTACATTTCGTTTCCGCTTACAGTAGCGAGGGCTGCGCCGGTTTCGCACCGGACTTCCCGTTGTCAAAACGTAACTCATTGATAAGAAATTTAATAAGAAATGCAAGGATGCCCGGGTGCTTCGAGCTCCCGAGCATCCATAACCGAAACTGGTTCCAATAATAAAGGGTGCCGGTGCCGGTATGCAAGAGGGGCGGAGCAGTTTTCCCATTTTTCACGATTGAGAAGGAGTCCGGCTACTCGACCGTTTCCCTGGTGGTCATTCCCCGGAATTCCCTGAAGTCGACTTTGCAGCCATGATGTTCCAGGAAGGAGAGGAATTTTTTGTATTCCCCGGGCTTGAGGTTGAAGAATTTCAGCAGCTTCTTGTAGCTTCCCCCGCATTGCCTGAGGCCTTCGGCAATGATATGCCTGACCTCGGACCTGTTGATTTCCCGGTTAATGAAAGGGTTCCGTACTCCTTCCCAGAAGTCGATTTTTTCATGGGTGATATCCAGCAGAATTGCTCCTGCTGATGACAGGTTTTCAGTGCTGACGCTGACGGTTTTCCTGAGGGGGAGGTGTTTCCTGACATCCTCCTCTGAAATTACCCGTGATGGAGTGAAACAGATCAGGTTCTCCATAATGTTCAGGAGCTCCCGTACATTTCCCGGGTAGTCGTACCCTGTCAATGCTGCCAGGGCATGCTCGGAAAGTTCCTTCCTGTTCCCAGCCGGATGTTTCCGCAGGTAGCCGTCGCAGATCCTCAAGATGTCGGTTTTTCTTTTCCGGAGCGGAGGGATCTCAATGCGGAAGGCATTCAGGCGGAAGAAAAGGTCCTGACGGAATTTTTTGTCCCGTACCAGGTCTTCCAGATTTTGATTGGTTGCGGCTACGATTCTTACATTTATCCGCTTTTCATGGGCGGCACCAAGGGGCCGTACGGTTTTATTCTCGATTACCCTTAGGAGGCGGGGCTGAAGGGAAAGGGAGAGGGTGGATATTTCATCGAGGAAAATGGTTCCCCCTGATGCAGCCTCGAAGACACCTTCACTGTTGAAATCAGCTCCGGTATAGCTTCCGCGGATATGCCCGAAAAGTTCGTTTTCAACGAGATCGGGCGGAAGGGCGGCGCAGTTTACGGGTATGAAGGGGCCTGTTTTACG
>CAZOGT010000302.1:0-4037 GCA_964579015.1 uncultured Acidobacteriota bacterium
GATCGCCCGGCGTTCTGGTGAGGAATGGTTCATTGGGTGCATGAACAGCGAAGAATCCAGGGAAATGGAGATCCCTCTCGATTTCCTGGAAGAGGGGGCCGCGTATAAGGCCCGGGTCTATTTTGATGACCAGTCGGTCCAGACCAGGACCAGAGTGGGAATCAGGGAGTTGGATGTCGATTCCGGGTCGGTGATGAAAGTCGTCATGGGGGCCAATGGCGGCCAGGCAGTCCGGATTGCGCCGGAAAAATAGCAGGGCCACCGCGGGCGGCGTTGGATTACGCAGGTGGGGTCTGGGAAAGAACCAAATCTGAAATCGGGAAAAAGAGGTCAAAATGCTGCTTCGGTCTGTTTTCCCGACCCCGATACCGATAGTGTTTTTCCGTTGGGGCAGCCCTGCTAGAATGGAATCTACAGGAAGAAAGGAGATTGCGATGATTCAGCTGAAGAATAAGAAGAGCGGGAAGATCCTCGGAACCATTTCTGAAGAGGATTTCAGGTTTTTACAGGATCACCTGGTGGAAGAGTCAGAAGAAGACACTGATTACTATCTTAACCGGGACGAATTGACCGTACTTAAATCCAAAAATGCCAGCGACAAGTTGACGGCTATCCTGGAAATCGGTTTTGGCGACCGCGACGAACTGGAAATAGTCTGGGAGGAGGTCCAGTAACCCGGAAGTCTGAACAGCTCCCATTCTCTCCAATAAGCGGAATCATATCCGCCATATCAGAGAAAAAGCCGTTAGGACGAACAATGAGATGTTCAATATCAGCCTTTTCCAATTCGTCCGTAAATTTTTCCCTGGCTTTAACGATTTCAAGATGGCGCAGCTTTTGAGCATACGGTTACCGGTCTTCTGCGGACGATAACTTGATTCTATTCAGCTTTTCGTACATGGCCAGCATCCGGGCATGGAGGGGAGAGACATCCTCCCATGAAGGCGCGAAATCCAGGCCGAAGAAGTTGTTCCTGCCGGCAAGCACCATTTCGGCCTCGGAGACTGTTTCATCCCCGAAGATTTTCGTAAGGGAAGGCCTGTAGTCGGACGGGTTTTCGCCTTTCAGCCGAAAGCTGATCAGGTTATGGACAACCTGCAGGATCCGGGATCTTTCGGGGGGGAGGTGGCCGAAGTTTACGGACCATCCGCACCATGTGTATGCCTCTTCCGGATGTCCGGAGGCCAGGGTGATAAGGGCTTTCAGTTCCCCGATCCTCAGGGTGTGCCAGGCGGAATCTTCATCGAAGATAACCCCGATCGCATCTGATATCAGCTGGTCCTCATTAAATTGCAGGTCTTCGAGGATTCCGTAGAATTCTCTCAGGTCTTTTACCGACATCTGTTCCAGGGTCAACAAATGTGTCCGAAGGGAGGCCCCGGTAATGCTGTTATTCCAGACCAGGTCTGAGACCGGATAGATTTCCGACATTCCGGGCACGATAATCCGGCAGGCATACATTCCGCAGTGGGGATATTCAGCACAATAGGCAGAGAACCCTTCGTCAGAAATAATTTTTACCAGGCGTTTATACTCTTCTCTGGTAGTTCCCGAGAAATCCCAGGGGCTGAATTTGTACTCCGGGACATCCCTGAACATGCTCCAGGCCAGCAGGCCCTCGGAATTTATGAAATGGCTTTCCAGGTTCAGGTCATCGGCCACCGGTTCAATGTCGTGGGAAGGCGGGAGAAATCCACCAAGCTGGTTGAGGTCCCGGCCCTGCAGCAGTTCAATTGCCGTCCGCTCCAGGGCCACACCAAATCGGCAACTGGATCCAAAGGCAGCGAAACAGCCGCTGTTCTCCGGGTTGATCAGCAGCATGCAGATAACCGGAAACCTGCCTCCCAGGGAAGCATCCTTGACCATGACCTGAAACCCATGGTTTTCCAGGACTTCCAGGGTCGAGGATACCTCCGGATAACCGGCAATAATTTCCCGGGGAACGTCGGGCAGGCATAAACCCTTCGAAATGACCATCTTCTTTACATATCGTTCCAGTATCTCGGACAGGGCCTGGGCCCGGCTTTCCTCCTCGGTATTGCCTGCGGACATCCCGTTGCTGGCATAGAGATTGTGCAGGATATTGACCGGAAAGTAGACTGTTTCTCCGGAATCGATGCTCTGGAAAGGCAGGGCGCATATTCCCCGGCTGTTGTTTTCGCTGTTTATATCGTGCAGCAGGTCAGGGGTCAGCTCCCCGTCGGGATCATAAAATCTCCGAAGCGCTTCATTGAGCAGTTCGGTACCGTCCGGGTGTTGTTCAGGTATCTGGTCTATTTTGTTGACAGGAAACCATTTTTCATAAGGAAAGAAGACGAATTCCGCGGATTCCGTGTTTTTTCCCAGGTAGAAATCGGAAAAGAAAAAGTTGGTCGAGAGGCGCTCCAGGAACTCGGCCTGGGCACTGGCCCGGCAGGCTGCCTTGCTGGATCCTTTACCGTTGGCTGAAAGCCAGGGGCACTCGGATGAAAGTATATGAACGGACCAGCAGTGAGGCGCCGGGTTTCGCCATGAGTCAGTTATGATCGGGAATCCCCGGCTCTCAAGGAGGCTGCCGGTTCTGGAAATCGTGTCTTCCAGCGCGGCATCTTTGCCTGGTAAATATGTTTTCTTAGGCATATTGCACATTATGAATGATTTCTCCCCATATCGGGAAAAATTGTGATGCGCACGAGGGGATTGTTCAGAATTTATCGCCGGAACATGGCAGGGCAACACACTCTTAATTGCTGAATCTATTGACTTTTTTGGGAGACGGTGTCACAATTGGATAACAGGCGGTAAATCATGGGTTTAACAATTCATCCGGAGTTTGCGGCGATTAAGAATTCCTGCGGGCAACTGCAGGAGAGGCTGCTTGAACTTGTTATTGAGAAGGAAGAACTGGTTACTACCATAATCCCGAACATCGAAGCTGAGTACCAGCTTCGCATCGGGGCCCTGATGTTCCAGAAATTCTGTCTGCAAACAGAGATCAATAAATCAAAAAGAGCCATGGAGATCATCCAGACCGCACTAAACCATGGAGACCCTATATCTGCTTCTTCGGTTCAGGACAGATTGGAAATTGAATTCAGGGAGTGGGAGGAAAGGCTTAAAGAGCATCTGGAAAAGATTGAAAACGCCAGGGAGTTGGAGAAATCAAGGTTGTCCGCTGAAGAGAGCCGGCAGATAGTCGAGCTTTACCGGAGACTGGTGAAAAAGCTGCATCCGGACATCAATTCCGATCTTTATTCCCAGTACAGGATTCTCTGGGGCCAGGTTCAGGAAGCCTATGGCAACGGCGATTACGAGAGCCTCGCTGCCTTATGGATGATAGTCAGGGATCTGGAGGAGCAGGAGAGCGAGATTACCTTATCCTCCACCCTGGAAACGCTCCAGCAGAAGGAAAACCAACTGAAAAAGAGTATCCGGAAAGTCAGGTCGATAATAACGGATATCATTTCCGCGCATCCTTACACTCTCAAGGATAAATTGATGGACCGGGACTGGGTGGACAGCCAGAGAAAAATCCTGGAAGAGGAAATATCAGGGCTTTCAGTCCAGAACAGCAGGTTCAGGATTATGGCTGACCAGATGGTTAAGGATCACTGTCATGGGTGATATTACGGTAAGCGGTGATGTGCGTTTTCGCCCAGTACCTGAAAACCAGGATCAAGGATAAGGAGAAACCAGATGGAACCTGCAAAAATCAAGAAGACCATTTCCTACGAGGAATTTGACAAGGTGGATATCCGGGTGGGAACGATTGTTTCCGTGGCCGGGGTTCCTGATTCCCGGAAACTGATGAAGCTGACCGTTGATCTGGGTGATCACACCCGGCAGATACTGGCGGGGATCAGGCAGGAGCGGGAGGACCCTTCCGAGATCGTGGGCAGGCAGGCCCTGTTCGTGGTAAATCTCGCGGAAAGAGAAATGGCCGGGGAGGTTTCTCAGGGGATGCTTTTTGATATTGGATACCAGGATGGGGTGCTGCCTGTCCTGGCGATGCCGGAAAAGCCGGTCCCTGACGGCACCCGGGCCGGATAGGCGGTGGA
>CAZOGT010000303.1:0-4035 GCA_964579015.1 uncultured Acidobacteriota bacterium
TCCAGGCGGCCGGCCGGGGATTCGACCCCGATAGCGATAGCGACCCCGACGCCGGGATGTGATGAAGAAGGAGAGGGATACTGAGAAGACCAATCAGGGGCTGAAAGAAATCACGATCTCGGGCTTGATTGATGGAAATCCCCGGGGCCGGGGTCGCCTGCGCTTGAGGCAATGGGACGAACCCGCACTTCACCCTCAGCGTTCCTCATTCGACACTCCCCGGGGAAATGGGACGGGATCCCCGTGGTCTCGAATGAACAACGAAAAACAAAAAAGTGTCAACTTTATTTCAGGACTTTACCTTTTGACCTTTGATCTTGACCTTCTTCACCCCTGGGTAAGATGAACAATATGCTCAGAAATTTCGTTGCTGATCTAAAAGGACCAGAGACACAACGGAAGGAGCAAATAAGGTGACAGGGAAAAGAAAAATCCTCAAGAGGTCAGATGACAGGATGATTGGCGGGGTCTGCGCCGGAATCGCGGAATGGCTGGGGTGGGTTTCTCCGAACAAGGTCCGCCTGGCATATGTGCTGGTTTCAGTGGCAAGTGTCATGTTTCCCGGGATAGTCGTCTACATAATCCTCTGGCTCCTCATGCCGCCTCCCGAATATAATCCCTAGAGAGCTTCAGCCTCCTCGTAAAGGCGACCTTCCCGAAAGGCGGCAACAAAGGGGTCTGCCGATACCCTGAAGTCTTCAGCTACACCTGAGAAATGGATAAGGCCGTCTTTCAGCAGGATGATATGGTCGGAAACAGTTTCCAGGCAGCGCATGTCGTGGGTAACCACGATCGAGGTTAGGTTTTCCTGCAGGCTCAGTTTCCTGATGAGGGCGCTCAGAGATTTTCCGATGAGGGGATCAGTGCCGGTGGTGGGCTCGTCATAGAGCATCAGGTTCGGCCTGGTAGCCAGGGCCCGGGCTATTGCCACCTGTTTTTTGGCTCCAACCCCCAGTTCATTGACCAGCAGGTGTCCCATTCCTTCCAGTTCCACTGAATCCAGCAGGTAGCCGACCCGCTCATTGATCTCCTTTTCAGGTAGTTCTCCTCTTTCCCTGAGAGGAAATGCCACATTGTCCCATACATCGAAAAAATCAAAAATGGCGCCGCTTTGGAACACATAAGACACTTCTTTTCTCAGGTAGAGCAGTTTGTCTTCGTCAAAGTGGCGGATACCCTTTCCCCGGTAAATAATTTCCCCGGAATCAGGTTTGAGGAAACCTGCAATCAGTTTCAGCAGTACACTTTTCCCGGTGCCGCTCTGGCCGAGGATGCCCAGGGTTTCTCCCGGCCTGACCTGGAAAGTAACTTCCTCCAGCACCGGATGGTCAAAGGCCTTGGAAACCGAGATCACTTCCAGGAGAGGATACTCGGGCTTGATTTCATTGAAGGAAACTTCTTCTTTGGCAGGCTTTGTGGAACTCCTGGCATTCCGTCTGTGGAGAACATGTATTGCGGTAAAGAAAATCAGGAGATATGTGGCAAAAAGGCCGATAATAAAAAGGCCGAAAAAACCCATCTTAACAATCCGGTAAAGCAAAAAAACAGCAGGCACTCCCAATGGATCCGGAGTGCCTGCTGAAAGAGTTTAAAAAGTACAGTGAAAATCAGTGACGGATCTGGAACCTGGTGAGTTTTCTTGCCATTTCCTTTTTCTGCTTTGCTGTACTCTGCCTGTATTCCTGTAACCATCCCCTGAGTTCATTGGGGCTCATTTCCAGTACTTCACAAACCCAGTGAAAACTTCCCGGCTGGTTCTCGTAGGAATAGAACCAGTCAAGGGCATCCTGACGCCATTCTTCCCACTCTTTGTTGGATGTTTTTTTCGGGGCTACGATATCCCGGAAAGCCTGCAGCAGGATACCTAACGCCAGGTTTAATAAAGAAGGATCAGGTTTCCTGGTTTGCGGGTACAGACCTTCACTTTCTAGTGCTGAACTTCTCATGGCAAAAATATTTCCTCAAAAATTTATTTAATTGAAACGAAAGCTTAATTGTAATTGTGGTGTGGGATACACTACGGGTCATCCTCTCAGAGATGAGGATAAATACTTATACCACAGTTATCTGAAAATTAACAGAACTTTTTTATTTTTTTTCGAGTCTATAAAAAACTCACGGCGGGGATTTAAAAGTTCCTTCTATATTCTTAATAGACGATGTTTTCAGGAAGAGGTTTCAACCAGGATCATTTTTATTTACAATTATTAGCTGATAACCGGGAAGGATATGGTTTGATATGAAAAAAGAAAGACCGGCTGCTGTAACAATCCAGGGTAATCCATTTACCCTGGTAGGCCCAAAACTCGAGGTTGGCGATAAGGCTCCTGATTTCAGGGTCGTGAATGTATCGCTGAAACCTGTAACATTAGGGGATGTCAAGGGAGCAGTAAGGATTTTTAGCGTCATACCTTCTATTGATACCCCGATTTGTGCCACCCAGGCCATGCGTTTCAGCGAGGAGTCTGCCAAGATTGATGGAGTGAGATGCTATACGGTAAGCATGGATCTTCCTTTCGCCCAGGATCGTTGGTGTACCCTCTCCAAGGTGGATTCTTTTTACATGCTTTCAGACCATCGGGAGGCCGTTTTTGGAGAGGCCTACGGGGTTCTGATCAGGGAGTTGCGACTCTTGTCGAGGGCGGTTTTCATAGTTGACGGGAGCGGGGTCCTGAGGCATGCCGAGTATTGTGACGAAGTTTATTCCCACGTCGACTACACCTCAGCCATGGAGGCCGCAACCAGGCTGGCGGGTTTAGGTAATTGATAGGCACCATGTTCTCCATGCTGGATCCTGAAGGCCCTGACCCGGAACTGGTGGAGAGTTGTTTCATGAAGGATCAGCCTTGATATTTGTCAGGGGTTTCCCCGTTTTTCGCTGGTGAGAAGGATGCTAAATCGGGGTCGGCGTCGGGGTCGGCGTCGGTATCGAAGAAATTGCTGAGGCTGTCCTGAATCCTTGGGTCCGGTATGCCGGCCGGGGATTCGACCCCGATAGCGATACCGACCCCGACCGCGAGATGTAATAAAAAGGGACCAGTGAGGTTTTTGGTCTGGATTTTCGGGGGAACTCATGTGATATTTGTGGTTTGGCCGGGGAGCGGCTTCGGGATACAATAGCTTCTATGAGTATTCTTAATCAGAGCATATCGGAGATTGATACCCCATCAGCAATCGTGGATCTCGATAAAATGGAAGCCAATATCCGCAGGGCTCAGGATTACCTGGATGAACATGGGCTGATAAGCCGTCCTCATATTAAAACCCACAAGAATGTTGAGATAGCCAGACTGCAGATCGAAGCCGGGGCAGCGGGCATTACCTGCCAGAAGCTCTCAGAAGCGGAGGTCATGGCCGATGGAGGCATTGATGACATATTTCTGCCCTACAACATCCTCGGCAGTTTCAAGCTGGCCCGTCTAGTCCGCCTTGCCGGAAAAACCAGGCTCAGCGTAACTGCTGATTCAGCTGTAACCGTCACTGGCCTGTCCCGGGCTGCCGAAGCCGCTGGAATCAGGCTTCCTGTCCTGGTGGAGTTCGACACCGGGGTCGGAAGGTGCGGGGTGCAGTCTCCGGCGGAGGCAGCTGAACTGGCTGCCCTGATCGGGAGCTCTCCCGGATTGATTTTTGATGGATTGATGACTTATCCGGTTAATGAACATACGGACCCATTTGTCCGGGAAACCAGGACCTTCCCCGGGATCAGCTTTGAAAAGGTTTCGGCCGGGGGCAGCCCCCAGCTCTGGAAGGCCCATACCTTCAGGGAAATTACCGAATACAGGGTTGGAACCTATATTTACGGCGACCGGTCTACAGTGGAATCCGGAACCCACACTCTCGATGAGTGTTCTTTCCATGTCAGGGCTATGGTTGTGAGCAGGCCCACCGCGGAAAGGGGAATACTGGATACCGGGAGCAAGGCCCTTTCATCAGATCTCCTGGGCCAGGATGGATTCGGGCTTATCCTTGAATATCCTGGAGCCCGGATCTATGGATTGTCGGAGGAACATGGAAACGTGGATTTTTCAGCGTGCG
>CAZOGT010000304.1:0-205 GCA_964579015.1 uncultured Acidobacteriota bacterium
GGCATGCAGTTGGGGACAGACGACAGGAAACCCAGGCTAGTTGCAGTCAGACAATGTTTCCGGGGGGCAGGTTTTTTGGGTTAGCCTGGACACCACAACAATGGCAATCAGCCCGGCAAGCATGGAACAGGTGCGAAAGGGGAAGAGGACTGTTCCGTCTGCGTCGATCATGGGGTAGGGGATAAGCCTGGGAATGCCCAGGGCC
>CAZOGT010000304.1:215-4033 GCA_964579015.1 uncultured Acidobacteriota bacterium
TCCCCTCCTCCGAACCGGAGCATAAATGAAACTGCGATTCCGGCCATGGAACCGATGCGGTTTGCCTTGGGATCATAGACTGCGCAGAGAAGCTGGGCAAAAAGGATGCAGTATACAAAATCACTGCAAAGAATCCAGAGCTGGTATACGCTTTGAATCTTCAATGCCAATAGGGTTACGGCTATTCCTATTATCACTATGCAGGTGTGCAGAATCGTTTTCAATTCTTTTGGAGAGGGCTTTTTTTTGCGGATTCCCGCATAAACATTCCAGCTGCTCATTGAGGCTGCGGAAAGAATTGAGGAGTCCATTGAGGACATTACAGCTGCCGCTATAGCGCCGAGGCCCAAGGCCGCGATTACTGGATTGGTGGCATACTGGACAACATATGGGAGGATACCGGCAGCGTTTGCAGGCGCTTCGGGGTAGGGCCCGGTTCCCCAGGGGATTTGATGTCCAATCATTCCGATCAGGATTGCCGGCACCGCAGCGGCAAAACAGACAAATGATGCCAGAACAGACAGATTTCTTGCTGCGGCAGGGGATTTGGCGGACAGGACCCTTTGGAAATAGACCTGCCAGGGAATTCCCCCCAGGGCGAGCAGCAGGAGATAGTCACACCAGTTCCAGAAATGATTTCCCCAGTTCGGATCGGTTTTCCAGTCCCATGGAGGCAGTAACCCGCCCACGGACCCTGTTTCCGCCCTGTATCCAGCAAGGAGCTGGTCCAGACCTCCTACATGCGGCAAGGCGGCGGCAATCACCAGCCAGAGACCGGCAAAAATCAGGATGAGCTGGAACATGTCTGTGAAAGCAACCGCCCAGAGCCCCCCGATCACCGTGTAAGTGATAACAATAACCGCAGAAATGATGATGGATGTGCCCGTGTCAAGGTTGAGCACCGTGGCAAAGGTTGTGCTCAGGGCGACCAGGATTGCGGCTGACCAGAAAATTTCCCCTGTAACGGCGGGGAGGAACAGGGCCGCAGTCACCTTTTTTCCAAATCGCTGCTGCAGCGGGTCAAGCATGGTCCGGTATCCCCTTCTCCTGAGTGGTGCGGCAAAGAGGAGGCCTCCAATAATAAGGCTTAATGAATAGCCCCAGGGAGCCAGGACCCATGCGAGCCCGTTTGAATAGGTGAATTCCGCGCTTCCGTTTATGTATCCCCCTCCTATCCAGGTTGCACTCATGGTGAAGACCGCCAGCCAGAGGGGGATCTTTCTTCCGGCCAGCATCAGGTCATCAATACTGTTTCCTGAAAATTTCCTGGAGGCAAAACAACCCAGGTGGAAGATGAGGAGATAAAACAACATCATAGAAATGAATCCTGGCCAGTGGATATCGTGCCCGGTACCGTAGAGCCAGGTTCCAATTCCCAGCATCAGCGTGACTAGCGCCCATGCTGGACCTGGAAGGAGGGTATTAATGAAGTTGAAGCCTTTGATCTTCTTGATGATGTTCATTCCTGCGGGTGTTAATTTTTAGAGCGTGTTAGACGTTTTGCCTCGGATCCGGCTCTTCTAAATGAGAGGAAAAGGCTTAGAATCAGATAGTAGACGATATAGTAGAGGGAGATTATCGCCAGGATCTGAGATATTGAGTTGCCAGCATCTTGGCCATTCAGCAGGACAGCTCCCAGAAGCAGGATTATCCAGGGCAGAGCAAGCCACAAAGTGAGATTCCTGAGGATTGGAGTCCGAGAGGGGTAGATGTAGTAGATTGGGACGAAGGTCATAACAGAACAGGCTATTACGGCAAGGGAATTTATCATCGTAGGGGTTTCCAATAAGGCGAGGTATATTACGAGAAGATTCCAGTAGGAGGGAAAGCCCCGGAAGAAGTGATCCTCTGTTTTGGCGTTTGTCTGGGAGAACTGGTAGCAGGAGGCAAGAAGAATGAGCGAAGCTCCGGCCAGCCTGAGCTTTTCAGGAAGCAGTGGGGAGAGAAGCACTACAAAGGCGGGAAGCAACGAATAATTTACGAAGTCTACCAAATTATCCATTAAGGCGCCGTCAATCCGGGGAAGAAAATGCTTAACCCGAAATCTCCGGGCGAGGGAACCGTCCACCGAATCGATCAGCAGAGTCGCAAGTATTAGAAGGTGTACTGCACGCCAATCCTCCCTGGTGACGGCAGCCAGGGCCAGCAGCCCCAGAATTGAACCCGAAGCTGTGAGGAGATGAACAAGGCCTGCCATCAGCCGGTTTCCGGGCATGCCGGCTAATCCTTTTTTACTGAGCATTCAGAAATACTGAATCAAAACGCCGCAGTTTTCAACTGCTTTTAAACGCCTGCGGGAGGGAATGTTTATCCGCGGCGGTTGAAATTCTGGCGTTGATCAGGGGTAAGATTGGAATTCATGGCCTGCAATCATTAACCAATTGAAAAAAAAGGATCCTTGATAACGAAACCTGCACCTAAATTTTTAGTATCTATAAGCAGAGAAGTCAATTAACGGAGTACATGGTGTGGATTGATATGGGGACAGAGGAGAGTAGTCATGAAGCTGCAAAAAACTTTGTACAAAACTTGAACAAAGAAGCGAAAATCTGTATCATTCCGCAAATCGGCGAAGAGGCCGGAGGAGTGAGCTGCCACTGAGAGAGCGGCGAAGATGTTTAACAGATTGGGAAAGAAGGGCAAAAATAAAAAGACCACAGTAAAGAGGCATGAAATTTGGAAATGAGCAAATTTCAGGTCAAGCTACTAAGGGTTAATGGTGGATGCCTTGGTGCGGAAAGGCGAAGAAGGACGTGGCAAGCTGCGAAAAGCCTCGGGAAGCTGCAAGCGAGCGAAGATCCGGGGATGTCCGAATGGGGGAACCCGGTTCCGGGAAACCGGAATCATCCTCATATGAATATATAGTATGAGGAAGCGAACTCAGGGAAGTGAACCATCTCAGTACCTGAAGGAAGAGAAAGAAACATCGATTTCCTAAGTAGCGGCGAGCGAAAGGGAAAGAGCCTAAACCGGTTGCACTTTGGTGCAGTCGGGGTTGTGGGACCTGACATAAGATCCGGAAGTCTAGTCGAATCGTTCTGGAAAGGCGATCCAAAGAGGGTGAAAGACCCGTAGGCGAAAGGCGGAAAGGTTGGTTGGGAATCCCGAGTACCACGGGACACGAGAAATCTTGTGGGAATCAGCGAGGACCATCTCGCAAGGCTAAATACTCATCCGCAACCGATAGTGAACCAGTACCGTGAGGGAAAGGTGAAAAGAACTCCTGCGAGGAGAGTGAAATAGTACCTGAAACCATTTACCTACAAGCTGTAGGAGCCTCGGTTTACCGGGGTGACGGCGTGCCTTTTGCATCATGAGCCGGCTAGTGGTTCTAAGCAGGAGCCGAAGGGACACCGAGTCGTAATAGGGCGTATAGTTGTTTGGCGCAGACGCGAAGCTGAGTGATCTATCCTTGGCCAGGGTGAAGGCAGGGTAACACCTGTTGGAGGCCCGAACCAGTGTCGGTTGAAAACGGCTTGGATGAGCTGAGGATAGGGGTGAAAGGCTAATCAAACTCAGTGATAGCTCGTTCTCCCCGAAATAGCTTTAGGGCTAGCCTCGAGTGATTCGTCTCGGAGGTAGAGCACTGGATGGACTAGGGGGCTTCACCGCCTACCGACTCCAACCAAACTCCGAATGCTGAGAACGTAAGCTCGGGAGTCAGTCTATGGGGGCTAAGCTTCATGGACGAAAGGGAAACAGCCCAGACCGCCAGCTAAGGTCCCGAAGCGTGTACTAAGTGGGAAAGGAAGTGGGAACACACAGACAGCCAGGAGGTTGGCTTAGAAGCAGCCATCCTTTAAAGAAAGCGTAATAGC
>CAZOGT010000305.1:0-3970 GCA_964579015.1 uncultured Acidobacteriota bacterium
ATAAGGCCATTTGATCCCGAAAGTGCAGCGCCTCTTACCCTCCTCCCCAATTTAGCGGCGCTGCACCCCCCCAGCTCAAAAACAGGCTCATCTTAGAAAAAAACCACGACTGCACCAGATCCAGGTTGCCAAAGCTAAAAGGGCGAGGGAGACGAAGAATCCAGCCAGCGGCATAATCCCGGGCAGCATACAGGCCTCCCTGGCCTGTCCAAGGACAATCATCACCGCTATTGCCGGAAGGACTGTTGCCGGATTGTGCCTGATTATGAAAATGTATGCTGCTGAAACAGCCAGGCCGACACCAATGGAGGCCAATAGCCAGGATGTCATGCCTGAAACTCCCTGTGACCCCGCAATGATTGCGCCGAATAAAAAGAGCAGAACACTGAAGAGAGCCCTCCTGCCCGACCACCCCCCGGTAAAATAGGACACAGCCGAAAATGCGAACAGGAAGAAAGTCCCTGCAACCAGGAAGCTCAGCAGCGGCGAAATAAAATAGTACAGGAAAGGGAGCACTGCATTAAGGGCACTCAAATTCGGCCACAGAGGCTCAAGGTCAGGGCTGAAAAAATCGGCAAGGGCCAGCAGGCCCGAAGCAGCAAGACCAAGCGACGCGCCCCTGAGATAAGGACTGCCGCACCTTTTGCTGCCGGCGGCAAGGTAATGTGACATTCCCAGCAGGACTCCGACCGCGCCTGACAGGAATACTGCTGCCAGCAGCCCGCCCAGGACCAGGATCAGCACCTGGTTCCGGAAAGGCTGGGCAGTGCTGAATCCCGCCAGGGCCTGGTGCCAGTTATTGGCTGCAGCCAATAAGTTAAGCATGAAAAGGCTTCCAGTCCCGTAGAGAAACGCCTTAACTGAGAACCGCCCCCTGCTCCATGAAACGATACCCCAGGCCAGTCCCGCGAGGAGAACAAGAGCAATAACCCCATAGCTTCCGTACCTCAGGATCTCACCGGTCATCCGTCTGCTCTTTTCTCTTCGGGTCCATTCTTCAGGAACAAAAATAAATCTCCTGCTGTCGGTCACCTCGTCGCCGCTTACGGTAACCTCTACCCTGGCATCCCCCTGTTCCAGGGTATAGTTATCACTGTCTGAATAGACGAATACCCAGTCACGGCGGTTGTCCTTTTTGACCGGCTCAGAGGAAACCCTTCCCAGCCGGGCCGGATCAAGCCGATAGCGGGAAACTATTGCCCGCTCTGCGATCTCCCGGGCTTCGTCTTCCTCCAGGAACTCCCCTTCGGCTTTCTCGGGAAGGATGTGAACAAACCGGGTCATTTTGCCTCCCCCATCGAAGTAGAGGCGATATTCCTCAGCCCTTGCGGCAATATCCCCTTCAAAGGAAGCAATCCTTATCATCCATAATGGAGGGGAAAGATATTCGCCGATCAGCTTCCGGTACTCTTGAGAGCCCCCTTCCCGCCAGAGGAAACTGTCATCTATCCCCGAAGGTTCGACAATGGTACTGATAATCTTCCAGGAATCATCCATTTCCAACTCTCTTGATTCCATCTCGGCCAGGGCTTCAGCCTCGACAGTGGAGCGGTCCAGATCAACAGGCGGGGCGTCGGCGGAGAAATCAATGAACGCGATCCAGGCGGCAAGGCCTGCAGCCCCGATGGCCGGCCAAAGCCATCTTCGGCTGCCCCTGTCCGGTACCAATTCAATGTCGTTTTCCAAACCAGAGAACTCTTGCCGCAGTCGGCCCTGACCCTTAACTTCTTCATAATTCTTCCTTTCAGGCCGCCAGGAGGCATTCAGGGCGAAGCTGGTCAAGTGCTGCCATTCCCCGGAACGCGTTCTTGCGAGGATCACTGCACCCAGGGGAACCAGGGCAAAAAGGATAACCAGGGTGCGGTCAATCCAGATCCCTGAAGCCGTGGACACAAATAGCGGAAGGGCCATCCAAACCACATCGTAGGCGTAATGGAGAATTATGGCCGGAAGAAGGCCGTATGCCAGATAGATCAGGCCGAAGCCTATCGCAGGTATCATCAGTTCCACGACCCTGGCATATGCCGGCTGTGCCGGATAATTGGCATGCGCGGCTCCAAAAATGAGGGCCTGCAGAACAAGGGCGCTTCCAATCCACCAGGCTTTCCTGCCGAATCTGTTGCCAAGCAATGCGGCCCCGGCCAGCGGGACAGCCCGGAACAGGCACTCCTCCCAGAATCCGGCCTGCGCCGAATTGGCTATCGAAGTCAGCCAGGGAAAATAGGAGGCCATCAGGTCAGGATCAAACAGGGCATCGGAAGGAGACCACCAGCCGAACAGCCTCGAATTGAGAAGATAGAGGATTACCTCATAAGCAAAGAAAACCGCTACCAGCAGGTATCCAGCCAGTGTATATCCCGCAACGTTGGAGGTGGAGGCAACATCCCTTGACCATATCCGCCAGAGCTGGATATGCTCGGGAAATGCTTTGCGGGTAAGGCTCTCAGCGGCCATAAAGGAAAGTACCATCAGCAGCGTCATCAGGACCGAGGAAGCAAGGACTCCCCCTGCCTGTTGCAGGACGAAACTCTCGGCTGACAGGGCCGTATCGTAATTCATCCACATAATCGGGAAATGGTTGATTCCGGAAAAAAACTGGAGGAGCCCGATCACGCAGCCCCAGATCAGCGGGGCTTTCCAGATAACCCATTTCCGCCGAAGGAGGAAAAAAAGGCCGATCACACAGCCGCCAAGCACATAGAGGAAAAAGAAAGCAATACTTGCAGCCAGGGCAATCGTATCGTTTGCTGAACGCATTTCCTCATAGGCCCTGATAAATTCTTCGGGCACCTTGACGAAATGGCTGAGTTCCGTCAACCTGTCGCCTCCCACCACCAGCCTCAGGCGGTAGCTTGATTCACCCGGTCCATCGGCTCTTCTTTCATAAACAAGGGAGTGATCAGTTCTTCCCCCGGTCCTGACTTCTTCCGACTCTTCAATCAGCTGAAATTCAGCAAAATCGATCCCCCAGTCGCCCTCTCCTGATTGCTCAGCCAGCTCCCGGGCTGAGGCCCTCTCCAGGGAGGCGCCGGGCTGGCCTTCAGGTAAACGCTCAACAAATCCGTAAGGCTTCCCTTCAGGGGTAAAGAACACCGAGGTCTCATTGATCTCATTCTCCCTGAAATGCCTTACCTCCCAGGTATAAGGCGAAAAAAGGCCGCCTTCGATCATCTCCCTGAAGGCGCCGGCTCCCCCGGCCTCCAGCTCAACGTAGGTCTGGACAGTAGAGTCCACTCCGAATGAGGCAGCCTGCCGGAAACCCTCCGGCCCCCATCCATATCTATCCGCCAGTTCACGGGAAGACTGGAACGCATCAGAACGATCCATCTGCAGGTTGAGGGTTACCAGGGGGAAGGCGTCGGAGAAATAAGCAAGGGTAAATACAACCGAAGATGCAGACAAGAGTACAAAAAGAATCCAGAAGAGTGTTCTTTTGCCCATACCGGCATTCTAATAAAGTCGAGAGGAACAGAAAAGCGACAATAGAAGGTACAAATGTCCAGTCCCGGGGTAACATTCAAGCATCCGTATCAGCCGGTAAGGCAACCCCTGTAGAGGAGGCCGGCCTGCCGATTCCGGCTCTGAACGTTCAACACCGGCAGGAAGGCTCGGGGTCTAATCCTCGAACCTCAGGTAAAAGGGCTCTCCGACGATCCGTTCCGCGGCTTTCAGTTTTTCCAGGGCCTGCTCAATAACATGGCTTGATTCAGGCTCGACAGTAACAATGTCCGGAATCACCGGCATGCCTTCTACATCCATTCTGAACCTCCACCTCTGGATGGAGTCCTTGATATTCATTCCCGCGTCAGCCAGGATCCGGGAGGCGGCCGCAAAGCTCCCCGGCACATGGGCCAGGCCGATTCGAATATACCCCTGGCGTTTTAACGACCCGATGTCAGCTATTTCCAGTTCGTTGTCCAGGGTGGGCAGAGGATCGCTGACCCCGTTCCGGATATTGTCAGCCGCATGA
>CAZOGT010000306.1:0-3970 GCA_964579015.1 uncultured Acidobacteriota bacterium
GAGGCCCAGGCTCTGCTCGCCACCTACGGGAAGGGCCATTCCAAGGACCAGCCGTTTTGTGACGGTCGTCATCGAGAGGCAGGTTTTGCCTCCGCTGTCTAGAGCTTCAACTTATTAAAAAACCCAGCCCGGCCCGGCAGGGCAGACTGGTTTTTTTAAAAGAAAAGCTCCGGAAACTGGTTTTTCCGGGGCTTTATTTTTGGTCGCATAAGATATATTATGTAATATTATTTAAATCCAAATTAAGTTTTTGGGGCGGGATTCGAAGGTTCCTTTTTTGAATAAATACTTTCCCCACAGTATTTTAAAAATTATTAATTAAAGTACTTTATTAATAAAATCGGTCAGTTCCCGCAATTAAATAGTTTTATTTAAAAAATGGCGTGTTAAACTGTTGCAGCTATGAAAGAAGCTTTTAAAACTTATCCGGTCGACACTATTCGCGAAATTCTATTCAAAGGCTGTGAGAGGTATGGTGAAAGGATTGCCTGCAAGACCAAGTATTCCGGCGCCTATCAGCCTGCCACGTACGCTGAAATCCGCCTGAAGGCGGAAAACCTGGCCGCATGCCTTTTCGGGATGGGCCTGGAAAAGGGTGACCGTGTTGCCATTCTTGGTGAAAACCGGACAGAATGGGTCATTGCCTATTTTGGAGTGACTGCAGCCGGATTCGTGGCTGTCCCCATCGACAGAGACCTCAAGGAGAGGGAAATCAGGCATATCCTGGATTTCTCGGAATCCAAAGTCCTGATAGCTTCTGAAGACTACCTCAAGCTTATCCAGTATGACCGCGAAACCCTCCCTGCCCTGCAGCAGCTGATTTCGATGGAGGGCCGTAAAGACGGTTCCGACATGTCGTTTATCGATGCCCTTGCTTCGGGCGCTGAAAAGATCAACAAAGGTGACCGCAGCTTCTCCTCCGTCGAGGTGTTTCCGGATGACCTCGCCGTGATCATTTTCACCTCCGGGACCACCGGGACATCCAAGGGAGTTATGCTTTCCCATAAAAACATTGCCTCCAATGTCGTAGGCGCTTCCAAGCATATCGGTGTGAGCGAGAACGATACTCTGCTGTCGGTCCTTCCCCTGCATCATACGTTTGAAGCTACGGCAGGGATGCTCACTCCCTTCTACCAGGGAGCCACTGTCTGCCACGGAGAGAGCCTCAGGAGGATCGTCGATAATCTTGTCGAGACCAAAGCAACTGTAATGCTCGGAGTTCCTGCTATCTATGAAGCTATCTATCGCAGGATAAAGGCCGGAATTGAACAGAAAGGCAAAGCCAAATTCGCTTTTGCCAAGGGCCTGGCGAGTTTATCGGAGAAAGTTGCCAGAAAATCCATCAGGAAAAGGCTTTTCCACCAGGTTCACGACAAGATCGGGGGACATCTGCGCCTTCTGATCTCCGGGGGAGCGGCCCTGGCTCCCGAAATATCAAGAGGATTCAGGGAGCTCGGCATCGATTTCATGCAGGGTTACGGGCTGACCGAATTTGCCCCGATAATCAGCGTAAACCGGCTCGACAAATTCAAGGACGGGACCGCCGGGATTCCGATTCCCGGCTGCGAGGTGAAGATCAAGGATGATGAAATCGTGGTCAAGGGCCCCTGCGTCATGCAGGGGTACTATAAAAACCAGGATGCGACTGATGCCGTGATCAGGGACGGCTGGCTTCATACCGGTGACCTTGGGTTTATCGACAAGCAGGGTTTTCTGCACATTAACGGCCGCAGCAAATCAGTAATTGTTACTCCCAACGGGAAGAACATTTATCCTGAAGAGATTGAATTCCTTTTGCTGGAGAGTGGATATGTCCTTGAATCCGTCGTCTGGGGAGGGCCTGAAGACAACCCTAACGATGTTGAAGTCCAGGCGATAATCGTCCCAAATTCGGATTCCTTCGATGAGGAATTCGGACCGTCAGGTTATGATGACAAAAAGATTGATGAAATTATTGCCCAGGTAGTCAAACGGACTAATCGCCAGCTGGCCAATTACAAGAGAATCAGAAAATTCACCCTCCGGACCGAGGAGTTCGAGAAAACAACCACCAGAAAAATTAAGAGATATCTCTACACCGGCAAGCCTAAAGGGATAAAAAAATAATTTAAATAATTTCTTTTCCGTAAAGGCTGTTAGGAGCTATCCTCTCAATCTTCACTTTAGTGTAAGATCCTGGTCCCAGCCCGGTATGAAAATTGACCACCTTGTTAGTAGTGGTCCTGCCTGTAACCAGGATTCCATCCTTTGATTTACCTTCGACGAGAACTTCGAAGATACCGCCGAGGTAGTGTTTCTCATGTTCCTCGATTTGTATCTGCTTCTGCATGGACTGGAGGGTTTCCAGCCTCCTGCTTTTAACTTCTTCGGGGACGCTGTCCACCCATTCCGCAGCCTCGGTGTGGGGCCTGACGGAATATTTGAATGAAAACATCTGCTCGAACCTGGCTATTTTCACGATATCCAGCGTATCTTCAAAATCCTTTTCTGATTCTCCGGGGAAGCCGGTAATAATGTCGGTCGAGAGAGCTATATGCCTATCAGTGCTGCGGAATTTTTCAATCAGCTCCAGGTACCATTCCCTGGAGTGGAGGCGACGCATTTTTTTGAGAATCGCATTAGATCCTGACTGCAGCGGCAAGTGTACCTGGTTACAGATATTCTTTCTTTTTGCTATCAGGCCAATAAGCTCATCCGTGAAATTGACCGGGTGCGGCGAGACGAACCTGATCCTTCGCACTCCATCTATTCCGGATACGTCATCCAGAAGTGAAGTGAAACCATAACGTTCATCCTCCGGGTCATGATAATTGGTAACAGTCTGCCCGAGAAGCTGGATTTCGGAATACCCTTCCCCGGCCGCATTCCTGGCATCCTCCAGGATACTTGAGGCTTTGCGGTTTTTCTCCCTGCCCCTTGTATAGGGCACAATGCAGTAGGCACATTTTTTATTACAGCCTTCCATAATGGTGATATTAGCCCGGTAAGCACTGGATCTTTTTATTGCCCTGACCTCCACCGGGCTTGTCTCCCTGGTGAATCCCGTCTGGACAAATTTGCGAAAACCTACCGGTGCAACCCTGTTGACGGGACCAGGGACAAGCAGCTTGTCAAGGGCTTCTGGAATTGTATGGTACTGATGGGTCCCCACTACCAGGTCGACATAAGGCGCCCTTTTGATTATGGCACCGCCTTCCTGCTGGGCCACGCAACCGGCCACGCCGATCATTATTCCCGGATTTTTCTCCTTGATTTCCTTAAGTTCACCAAGCCGGCTGAATACCTTGTGACTGGCTTTTTCTCTTACACTACAGGTATTTATGATGATCAGGTCAGCTTCATCAGCTCTCGCTGCCGGCAGCATTCCGTACTGGAGCAGCAATCCGCTGATCTTTTCAGTATCATGCTGATTCATCTGGCAGCCGTGGGTCTCTATAAAATAGCTTAGATCCTTCATTTTCCCCTGCTCAGCATCTCCCGGGCCTGCTTTCTGGTGGTATCAGTAACCGTATCCCCGCCCATCAGTCGCGAAAGCTCTTCAATCCGCTCCTTTTGACCCAGTATTCTGATTGTAGCCCTGGTACGGTTCTTGTAGATGCCCTTGCCAACATGGTAGTGGCGGTTTCCGAAGGCGGCCACCTGGGGCAGATGGGTCACGCAGAAGACCTGCTGCTTTTCGGAAAGCCTGGCAAGTTTTTCTCCAAGCACCGAAGCCGTCTTTCCCCCGATTCCGGCATCAACTTCATCAAACACCAGTGATCCGGCCATGTTCTCAGACTTCAACACTGTACGCAAAGCAAGCATTATACGGGAAAGCTCCCCTCCTGACGCTATTTTGATCAATGGACGAGGGCTCTCTCCTTTATTGGTGCTGATCAGAAACTCGACCTGGTCCGTCCCTTCAGGCCCGAGATTATCCAGCCTCTTTGTTTCGACAGCAAACGTTACATTTTTCATGGCAAGCTCTGCA
>CAZOGT010000307.1:0-3946 GCA_964579015.1 uncultured Acidobacteriota bacterium
CAACGGGAAAGCTGAATCCAACAACAAAGATCCCTCTTTCATTCAGGAGGCGGGCCATCTCCACCGTTGGTTTCTCCTCCCCGATCATGATCGGGACTATGGGATGGATTCCGGGCTGGATGCTGAACCCCCGGCTGGTCATCCCGGTCCTGAAATAGGCCGTGTTTTCATGCAGCTTCTCTATCCGGTCCTTCCTGGTATTGATCAGTTCAAGGGCCTTGATCGAAGCAGCCACAACCGGGGGAGCTACTGAATTTGAAAAAAGGTAGGGACGGGACCTCTGGCGCAGGAGGTCCACAATCTCCCGTCGGGCGGTGGTAAATCCGCCTGATGCTCCTCCCACGGCCTTGCCGAGGGTGCTGGTTATGATGTCGATCCGGCCGGAAACCCCGAAATGCTCAGGGGTGCCCCTCCCGGTCGCGCCGATGAAGCCCGTGGCGTGGCACTCATCAATCATTACCATGGCCTCATACTTCTCGGCCAGGTCGCATATGCCGGGAAGCGGGGCCAAGTCACCGTGCATGCTGAAAACCCCGTCCGTGGCAATCATCCTGAGCCTTGCGTCTTGCGAAGCTTTCAGCTCCTCTTCCAGGCTGTCCAGGTCGGCATGGCGGTATATCCTCCTCCTGGCCTTGCAGAGCCTGACCCCGTCAATGATGCTGGCGTGATTCAGGGCATCGCTGATAACCACGTCTTCAGTCCCCAGGAGCGTCTCGAACAGCCCCCCGTTGGCGTCAAAACAGGACGCGTACAGGATGGAATCCTCCTTCCCGAAAAACACGGAAAGCTCCCTCTCCAGCTGCTTGTGGATAGACTGGGTGCCGCAGATAAACCTGACCGAAGCCATTCCGTAGCCCCACCGCTCAAGCGCTTCAGAGGCGGCTTTCACGATTTCAGGGTCATTGGCCATTCCCAGGTAGTTGTTGGCGCAGAAATTGATGGCGTCGCCATCCTCCGTTCCAACTGCGGGGCCCTGGGGAGCGGTGATTACCCTCTCTTTCTTGTATAATCCCTTATCCCTGATCTCCATCAATTCAGAACTGTAAAACTCCTCTGCTGTTTTGCTGAACATTGGACAAAACCTTTCCTGATTGTAATAACCGCAGTTGACTCCTGAACCAGTAGTTTAATTTATCCGCGGCACGAGTGCCAACCATTACGCACCTGTAAACATTATTGAACATTCCAGGATCTTGTTCCGTTAGGAAGAATAGAAAACAGCCCGCACCTTAATCATGGCGAATCCGGGTGCGGACTCGACTATAAATCAGCCCGGGTAAGGCACGGATTTTCGGCAGCCTCTGGAATGGCACATTGTGCAATACCCGGGACAGCCTGGAGACTATTCTGGAGTCGTTATTATGAGCAAAAAAAAGAAAAAACTGCCCCTCTTTCTCCTCCTGGTCACCGTTTTGGCCGCGGCTTTTATTGCCTTGTACAGTACCGGAATCATTTTTTCAAAAAATGTACTGATTCCAGATGATCAACTCTATACCGCCGGCCGGGATACCCTTGAAAAGCTGGTTGTGGCAACCGGTTCAATAGTTCCCCGCTCCACTATAGAAATCAAGTCCAAGGCCAGCGGAATAGTTGAAAGAATCCTGGTCGGGGAGGGGGAGACAGTCAGAGCCGGCCAGGTCCTGCTGGAACTGGACAAGGAACTGCTCAGGGCCCAGTTGAGGGAAGCTGAAGCCAGCCTCCTGGCAATAGAGGCAGCTCTCCAGGAAGCCGGCTCCAACAAGGTAATGGCCGAGAGGAGCAAGGAGAAGCTGGAGATGGACCGGATGAATCTCCAGGACAAGGTTGATTACAACAAAAAGCAGGTTAAAAGGTACCAGCAGCTCTTTGAGCAGAAACTGCTTCCGCTTAACGACATGGACCAGGCTGAAAGAACCCTCCAGGACTCCACCTTCCAGCTGGGAGCCATCAAGTCGCAACTGCTGATGCAGGACGCGGAAATCGATGCGGCGGGGAAAGCCGTGCTGAGGGCCGAGGCGGACGTTACCCAGGCCAGGGCCACGGTTGACCGGGCCAGGGAAAACCTTCATTACGCGACTATCCGCGCTCCCCGTACGGCCACTGTGTTGAAACGCCATATCGAGGAAGGCGATGCCGTGTCTTCCATCCTCCAGCTCGGGTCCCAGGCCACCCTGATCATCACCCTCGGGGATATGGATCAAGTGTTCTTTGAAGGAAGGGTTGATGAAACCGACATCGGAATGGTCACGGAAGGAATGAGAAGCAGGATCAAGGTGGACGCGTTCAGGGATAAAAGCTTTCCCGGACAGGTGATGGAGATTTCTCCTCTGGGTGAAGAGGAAGAGAATGTAATCGGTTTTGAAACCAGGGTTTCAGTTGACGAGGACACTGCCATCCTGAGGGCCCAGATGAGCGCCAACGCTGAAATAATCATCGAGACCAGGGAGGACATACTCCTGGTCAAGGAAAGCGCCATCTCCTACGACCAGGAGCGCAATCCCTTTGTCCAGCTTTACGATCCGTCCGAAGAGACAATGATGCGCCGGGTCTCCATTAAAACCGGGCTCAGCAACGGAACCCTGACCGAGGTGATATCCGGCCTGGAAGACGGGAACAAGGTCGTGATCCAGGTC
The DNA here is from genome assembly GCA_964579015.1 of uncultured Acidobacteriota bacterium. GTDB lineage: Bacteria > Acidobacteriota > UBA6911 > RPQK01 > JAPXNP01. The sequence goes on from CAZOGT010000307.1 coordinate 2,613, forward strand.
AACCGGGACAATATGTAGCTTAAATCAAGCCCTTGTTTACCCAGCCAATCGGGGAATGGAATATGCGATTATCTTTATTCAGCCAGGCCATGCGCACCCTGTTCGGCAATAAGCTGCGCAGTATCCTGACCATGTTCGGAATCTCCTGGGGAATATTTTCGATCATCCTGATGACCTCGGTCGGCGAAGGCTTCATCGTGGGGCAGAAGGAATCATTAGCCACCCTCGGAACGGATATCATCATTATCTGGGGAGGGAAAACCTCCATGCAGTCCGACCAGGGGCAGATGGGAAGGGATATCAGGCTTGAGTACTCCGACTGCCTGGAAATCCGAAACAAGGCCGTCCTTATCAAGACAATCAGCGCCGAGCTGATGCGCTGGGATGTGCCGGTCCGCTCCCGGCTGAATGCCGGAGCCTTTGACATTCGCGGAATCGAACCCCAGTATCAGTACATGCGCCAGGTTGTCGCCGGACAGGGCCGTGTCCTGAACCAGGCTGATGAAGAACAGCGCAGACAGGTGGCGATAATTGGTTCGGAGGTCAACGACCAGCTCTTTGATGACTCCAATTCCGTTGGCAAGGAAATCAGGATTGGTGACCATACCTTCACCATCGCCGGCATCCTTCCCTACAAGGAGATGAACAGCAACTATTCAGGCCAGGACCACAGCTGCATTTTTGTCCCCTACCAGACCATGAGGAAACTGTTCCCCATGCCCGGTGAAGTTGCCGGCAAGGAAAGCATCAATAACCTGATTGCCGTGCCCTATCGACACGAAGACTGGGAGGCGGCGGAAAAGGAAGTTCGGCAGCTCCTGGGGAAGAAAAAGAGATTTCACCCTGAAGACGAGGACGCCCTGAGCATCTGGAATACAGGTGAGGGCCTGGAATTTACTGTCAGGCTGTTCCGGACAACCCAGGTTTTCATGGGAGCAGTCGGTATCGTGACAATCCTGCTCGGAGCCCTCGGCATTACCAACATAATGCTGGTTTCAGTAAGGGAAAGGACCAGCGAAATCGGCTTGAGAAAAGCAATCGGAGCCCGGCACAGCGATATCCTTTTCCAGTTCATATCAGAGGCGGTGACCCTGACCTTTATCGCGGGCGGAGCCGGCCTGATCCTGATATTTACCCTGGCGTGGGCCGTCAATTCCCTGCACATGCCGTCCATGTTCGCGGGATTGATCATTTCTCCAGCCATCGCCTGGAGAGTTGTTTTTATCCTTTGCCTTTCCGGGCTGGTATCAGGGATCTACCCTGCCTATATCGCATACAGAATGGATCCGATTGAAGCTTTGAGATGGGAAGCCAGCTGAAATTTGAAATTATTA
>CAZOGT010000308.1:0-1541 GCA_964579015.1 uncultured Acidobacteriota bacterium
GGAAATGGCGGTTTAGGCTGTCAGGGGCTCTTGACAGCGCCGGCCGCGGGCCTGAAACTTAAGTGCGTCCTTTTTGACGCAACAGGTTTGATATGGCTGAAATAACGATTTGCGCAGCAATCTGCGCCCTGGTCTTCTGGAGCACCAGCCTTGGCTGGGCTGAAAAATTCTACAAGGTAGTCCCTTCGATCATTCTGATCTACTACCTGCCTACCCTGGCCTCCACGTTCGGACTGATTCCCTCGCAGTCTCCGGCCTATGACTGGATGCGGGACTGGCTGCTCCCTTTCAGCCTCTTCATCCTGATGGTGACCACGGATATCCCGGCGATCCTGGGCATCGGCCGCAAGGCGATCCTGATGATGCTGACCGGCACCCTGGGAGTTATGCTTGGAGGTCCGGTGGCGCTTTTAATCTTTCATGCCTGGCTGCCTGACGATGCCTGGAAGACCCTGGCGGCCCTCTCGGGCAGCTGGATCGGAGGGGGAGGTAATTTTGCAGCCATCAAGGAAGCGGTGGGAGCTTCCGACGCCATGGTCGGCCCGATTATCATCGTGGATACGGCGGTCGGCTACACCTGGACCGGGATCCTGCTCTTCATGTCGCGGCACAAGGAGTGGTTCAACCGGGTCAACCGGTCCAGTGCCGATGAACTTGAAATGCTTAACAGGCGATTTGGGCGTGTCGAGGCTGAAAACCGGAAGCCCTCCCAGGTGGGTGACATTCTCGGGGTCCTGGCTATCGGCCTGCTGGGAGTATTAACCTGCGGATACCTGGGAAGCCGGCTTGATGCCGTGGCCGGACCCTTCCTCCAGGTGAATGCGCCGGACCTGGCAGCGGTTTTTTCCCAGTTTACCTGGATGGTTATCCTGGTAACCACGCTGGGAATCTCTCTTTCCTTTACGCGGCTGAGGAGCCTGGGTGGCCGGGGCGGAACCAGCATGGCCTATGCCGCCCTCTATCTTTTCCTGGCTTCCCTGGGCGCAAAGGCTGACATTTCCGGACTGCTGGAAGCCCCCGTACTTCTCCTGGTGGGGATTGTCTGGATCATGGTGCACGTAATAGTGCTTTTTATCGGTGCCAGGATCTTCAGGGCGCCTCTTTTCCTGGTCGCAGTCGGGAGCCAGGCGAATATAGGGGGGGTAGCCACGGCCCCGATTGTGGCTGCCGCCTATTATGAATCCCTGGCCCCGATCGGGGTGCTGATGGGAATCCTCGGATACCTGATCGGAAACTACGCCGGGCTGATTACCGCCTACCTGCTGAAGCTGGTGGCATAAGCTTCCGTGGCATAAGCTTCCAGCTTATGAGGCTCCCAGCTTGTGGCATAAGCTTCCAGCTTATGAGGCTTCCAGCTTATGAGGCTTCCAGCTTAAAATCTGTGGTGCGGGGCAGTTCAGAGATTTTTGAGATCGCGCCCCCGCGATCCGCAATCGAATGCCCAGGGTTCAGGCTGTCACCTTTGCCCTGGGCTGAATCAACGCTTTTTCAAGGTCACTGTGGTGCTCATGAGCAGGATGCTCATGCCACACAGGATGCTC
>CAZOGT010000308.1:1641-3458 GCA_964579015.1 uncultured Acidobacteriota bacterium
TGCCACAGTGCGGCCAGCGGCCGCGCTACTGTTCCAGGTTGCTCAGATCGAGGACGGAGATGTCCCTGAACATCATGTTGCCCTGGCCTCCTGAATGAAGCTGCAGCGCTATATAGCCTTCATGGGCCTTCTGCTTGGGATTGACAAAGTCCAGGACCTTGATGCCGTTGATGTAGCACTGGTAATGGTTTCCTACAACCGTCATCAGCATGTCATTCCAGTCAGTGGGCCGCACTACTGATTCGAATTCAGGGGAAGGCCATGCCAGCCAGCCGAGTCCGTCCCCGTAGATTCCGCCATTGTGATGAGGCAGGACCCGGTCGATCTCGAACTGCCTCCCCTGGCTTACCCTGACGGTGCCGGGTTCGAATTCGGTGTGGAAATAGACCCCGCTGTTTCCGTCAGCCAGGCACTTGAACCTGAGGGAAAGGTAGAAATTCTTGTACCTTTTCTTTGTTCTCAGGTAGCCGTACTCATCAGTGACTCCCTGGCCATGGATTATTCCGTCTTCAATTTCCCATTTTTCGTTTCCTACATTGACCCAGTTATCCAGGTCGCTGCCGTCAAAAAGCCATTCCCATCTTTCACTCGGCTGTCTGACTCGTTCTTCTCTCTGGGCCAGGGCAAGAGGTGTAAGCAGGGCCATCAGGCAGATGGAAATAATAATTTTCTGTCTCATTCCGAATCCTTTCTATTGTCCTTTATTTCTCGGGTGCGGGCTGTCGGAACAAATATCCTTCAGTCCTGAACGCTTTAAGCCTTGCCTGCCTTCTTGCGGCGCAGCTCAAAGAGCCGGTCGAGGGTGAGCCGGGCTGACCCTTGAGAAATGCGGGTGGGTGATGTGAATTGTAAATTTTGTTGATAAAGAATTCTCTCAAGGGAATAATTGTATACCGAATTTATTACGATCTCATCTGAAATCTTCCCGCATTTGGGAAACAGTTGAAATTATCGGGGCGCGCCGGCTGCAGCCTGAAACGCCGAGGAAAGGGGAGCTCTTATGGTGCCTGGAATCCGGAAATCTTTCTTTGTTTTATTTTTACAGGTTTTGACGGGTTTTTTTCTGAGCATTCCCTCTGTCGCGGAGGAACGGCTTGACAGGGCCGAATTGATGTTTTTCGTGAATTCGAATGGGGATGTGCAGGCCGTTGATTCACCTGCTGACTGGGAGAAGAGGAGGGGGATGGTCCTGGCCGGGATGCAGGAAGCCATGGGGCCTCTTCCTGAGATGAGCGGTTTCCCGCCCCTTGATCCTGTGATTGAAGAAGTCGCTGTGGAGGATAACTACACCCGGCGGAAGATCACCCTGCAGGTGGAGGCCGGAGACCGTCTTTCCTGTTACCTCCTGCTGCCTGAAAATCTTGATGGGAGGGTCCCGGCAGTCCTGGCACTTCATCCGACGCATCCGATGGGCAAGGGTGACACTGCCGGCCTGAGCGGCAGGGAGAACCGGAATTACGGACAGGAACTGGCCCGGCTCGGCTTCGTGGTCCTGGTCCCTGACTACCCCGGTTTCGGTGACGAAGCTGATTACGATTTCAGCGGGGACAGCTACGTTTCCGGGAGTATGAAAGGGATTGTCAATCACATCAGGTGCGTGGACTACCTCCAGACTCTGCCCTTCGTGGACCCGGACAGCATAGGGGTGATAGGCCACTCACTGGGTGGGCACAATGCGATTTTCGCCGCAGTGTTCGATCCCAGGCTGAAGGTGATTGTAAGCAGCTGCGGATGGACTCCGTTCCATGACTACTACCAGGGAAAGATAGAAGGATGGACTTCTGACCGTTACATGCCCCTGCTCAGGGACGAGTTCC
>CAZOGT010000308.1:3468-3943 GCA_964579015.1 uncultured Acidobacteriota bacterium
AGTCGCGGCCCTGGCGCCCCGGCCTTTCCTTTCGGTCTCTCCCCTCCATGACGCCAATTTTGATGTAAGCGGTGTCCGCAAGGCCGTGGCCGAGGTCCGCAAGGTCTATGAGCTGCTGGGTGCGGGGGAACACCTGCGGGTGGAGTACCCCGACAGCGAGCATGATTTCATTCCGGAGATGCGTGACAGGGCCTACAGGTTCCTGGCGGAGGGTCTTGGCCTGGGGCTTTAGCCTGAATTGTCACCGGGACAGTCACCGGGACAGTCACCGGGACGGAGGATACAGCTGCCCGGGCTGCCGCTCAGTGCCCAACCCGGATTTTCAGCCTGTTCCGCGGGCCCGGAAAATGGCTGTGCCAGGGTCGAATATGGGTTGGAATATGCAGAACATAAAGAATCAAGCCTCCCATATAGACAAAATCCTGATTCCAACTATAATCATGAACCATGTCTGAAATCACCAAGGAAGAAGTCA
>CAZOGT010000309.1:0-3937 GCA_964579015.1 uncultured Acidobacteriota bacterium
GGCAAATAGTTTCAGGCAAATTAAAATCCGAGAAGAATTTTCAAAAAACCGCTTCCAGGATTCATGGTTATGGAAGCCGTGGGACTGCTTCCCCTGAGCCCAAAGCTGCAAACGGTGGAATATCTGGCTCCTTCTTTTTTCAGCACCAGGAGACGGTCATCATATTCGACGCCCAGGAACACAGGACTTTCCGCCTCAGCACCGGGATTGTCCAGCTCTATCAGCTCAGACGCCCTTAACGTGGCGGGAGACATGAATGAATAGACGCCGGGGTAGCGGGAACTGAAGAGTACATACTCTTCCAGGGTATCATTTCCGACATGCAGGTATCCGGTCTTGAAGGGCGTCAGGGTGGATGTTGCAGCCAGTACCGATGGTTCGAACGGAAGCTTGAATTCCCTGGAATAGCGAAGGGTCTTGTTGTTTATGTCATAAATGTGGAGATTCCGGCTGTGTTCAAAAGCCACCACCAGTTCCCTGGTCCCGTCCGCGTTCCAGTCAAAGAAATCAAGTGCTGATATGCTGCGGTAGGGGAATGAGCCCTTGAAAGCCTCCGTTATCTGGCGGTTCCTGCTGACCCAGCAGGTCAGGACATCCCCAAATTCCAGCTTCTCGACCACCAGCAGTTCATCCCGGCTGTCCCCGTTATAGTCTCCGGTCAGCAGGATCTCCCCTCTGTCATACTCAGCGATGAATCCGAGCTCGTTCCAGATAATCGGCAGGGAAAGATCGACCGCGGTTCCGTCTTCCAGGTGATATTTCAATCCCGAATCAGCCCTGCTCGCTTTCAGCACCCTGAAATGCTGATCTTTGACGAAATCGCCGATTATCAGGGAGTCGTATACGGGCACCTCGGCATCACCGCCTCCGGTATCTCCGCCCCCGGAACCGCCGCCACCGGTATCACCTCCACCGGTATCTCCGCCTCCGGTGTCTCCGCCTCCGGTGTCACCTCCACCGGTGTCTCCGCCTCCGGTGTCTCCGTTTCCTGGATCAGGGTCCCCGGTGCTGTTGGCCAGGGAACGGAGAAATGGATTCATGTACCGGCCTGACTCACTACCTGAATAGTTGCGGCTCTCATAGCCTGAACTCAGGGTTCTGACTGTATCCTCAAGGCTCTGGAGGTCCTGGAGCACAGCTTCAAGCAGGTCAGATGAAGATGATGCCTCGCCTGTCAGGGAAGATCCTTCTCCATCGGTCTGGTCTGAACCGCGGTCCCTGTCACGGGAGATAATGTCACGCATTCCCGACCTGCCGAATCCTGAAGCTCCGCTGTTCCGGTCAGCAACGGTCTGCCCGCCGGCCAGGACGCTCCTGCTCCCGCCCTGCGGTCCGCCTGGGGTCCGGGTGAATCCGGCGGCCCGGCCCACCCCACCGGCATTCCCCTGGTCATCCTCCGATGCGACAGAGGAACTTCCCGTAAAACCGGAAGCCCCCGCCCCTCCGCCTTTTATGGCCAGGTCCACCAGGTCGGATAATTCGAAGCCGGGCATAAAAAAGCTGAACGTAGGCAGGGATAGGAGAAGGACAATGACCAGGATATGCCATATCCCTTTCAGCAGCGTAATGATCCTTTTTCTGAACGATGTCTTCATATTGAGCGAAATTTTCCGTAATTAACTTGAGTATATATCATAACCCCAACAGTTCGATAAAAAATTATATAAAGGCTCCCGGCACTTGTATAATGGAATATTCCAGGTCGCCGGAAAAAAACAGTGTTTAAAATTTCTCTGAATTCTTTTGCAACTTTTTCCGTTTTCAGCCATCTTTTATAGTTGCTTCCGGCAGTAAATGCTGAAATCAAGGCTGAAAAGAATACTTGCTACGTGCTTAACCGTTGATAGTTGACAACATTCATGAGTCTTGAAATCAGTGAGGGACAGCTGGAAAAACTCATCAAAGCAGCGGCTGAAGGATCGGTTGAAGATTTTCATAAGCTGTATGAGATTTATTCGGCGCCCATTTACAAATTTATTCTTGGAATGATCGGGAGCGAGGCGGAAGCCGAAGATGTTACCCAGGAAACATTTATTAAGGTTTTTTACAAGCTTAAAGAATTAAAGGATCCCGGGTATTTCAAGTTCTGGCTTTACCGGATAGCTCGAAATGAGGTTTACCAGAGATATCGAAAACTGAAACGTCGCGGTGAGGTATCAATAGACAATGAAAAAATCGGATATTACGAATTCATCCCGGACAATAGTGATGGATTCAACCCCGAACAACAGGTTATATCCAGGGAACTGGATTCGGTTATTCGAAAGGCCGTTATGTCGCTGAAGCCCAAGTACCGGGATGTATTCATCCTGGCGGTTCAGGAAAAAATGAGTTACGAAGATATCTCTCAGATAACTGGAAAGTCAGTAGTATCAGTCAAGACTGATATCTACCGTGCTCGCCAGACTGTTAGAGAAAAATTAAGCAAATATCTTTAAGCATTAAAATATAAACAGATGAAATGCAACGACTGGAAAATTAAAATCTCGGCTCTCCTGGATGGAGCCCTGCCTGAAGCTGAAACAAAAACAGTGCTTCAGCATCTGGAATCCTGTCAGGATTGCCGTAAATTTCATGAAGAGAATTCAGCTATCTCAGCGCTTTTCGCCATCCGGGCCGAAAATAAAGAGCCGTCTCCATTCATCTGGAATAAAATCGAACGAAGGATCACATCCGCAAGCGAGAAGCATCAGGGGCATTCATTACTGGACTATTTCAGGCTGCCCCGCTTTGCCTACGGCCTGGCTTCAGCAGCCTTGCTGCTTTCACTGGCGGCAATCGTTCATTTAAGGGGCCCTTCCACTGAAGAGCGCCGGCTGCTGGCGGAAATCGAAACATACAATATCGAAGTCCAGGGCAACCCATTCCTGGAAAGGATTGAACAGACCAGCCGCAATCCTTTTTTCGAATATAAAGCAGGAACGGTAAATCCTTTTGCAAACAGTTTAAGGGAAAACAAATGACCAGGAAAAAACTATTTATCCCTTCATTGATCCTTGTCTTCTTTCTGGCGCTTTCCGTCGGGATGTCCGGCAATGCCTTTGAGCATGGCCAGGCATCGACCCAGAATGAAATAAACAAGCTGCAGTTTGCCGCCTCTCAGCACGAGATTATCGCCATTTTGCTTGAGGAAGGAGACTGGAACCAGGCAGTCACCGAATTCTACAAAATTCTGGACCTTGACCTGGGCGTTGAGGCTGAAGGGAGCCTGGTTGAAGAGGTCTGGCAGATAACCGAACAGCTGCTGGAAGCAAAACAGTTTGGTTTTTCCCACGAGATTATTGACTCCACTCTGGAAAGATGTAAACTACCGGATAATCGATTTACATTGCTGATACTAAAGGGTAAAGTTTTCAAACAGGAAGGGAAAATAAGGGCGGCTCTCGACGTTTTCAGGGAAGCCCAGGCCCTGCAGGAATAAAAATTGGGGCAATTACGGGAATTTGCTGATAATAATTAGTAAAATTATTAAAATGATCTCTTGACCCGTTGCAACTTGATGAGTATTATTGGTAAAACAGAAAATGTAAGAACAATCTGATATAATTTGTCCGTTTGGAATCGAAGGAAATATTTTAAAAGTTTTATTTTTATAAATTTATAAGTGAGTACTACTTGTGAAAGGGGTAGAAAACATGAAAAAATCTACATGGATTTTCCTAATAGGCTTAATCTTTCTGGCGCTTACGCTGAACGCAATGGGTCAGACCGGCGCTGTCACGCTCGGCGCCGAAGAAGGCACGACTTCCTACCAGGCCTTGAAAGCCGGTTACGTTAACAGCTCCGGTGACGGCGTTGTATGGACCGGAATGGTTATCAGCAACACCATGGCCGCACCCGATCTTGAAGGAATGCCGACCGGTGGAGACACTGAGGGCACCGCTATTCTCACCTGCTTCAAGAGCGATACAGGTGAAATGGTTACTGCTGAAACCGA
>CAZOGT010000310.1:0-3936 GCA_964579015.1 uncultured Acidobacteriota bacterium
AGTATGAATTCCTTTATGTCAGGATGGTCGGCATTCAGAATGACCATTTTTGCAGCCCGGCGGGTGGCTCCGCCGGACTTGATGGCCCCCGCAAAACTGTCGAATCCCCTCATGAATGATACCGGCCCTGAAGCAATGCCGCCCACGGAAAGGTTTTCACGGGAGGAGCGAATCCTGGAAAGATTGACTCCTGAGCCTGATCCTCCTTTGAAAATCATGGCCTCAGTCTTGGCCAGGTTCATGATCGAGTCCATGGAATCCTCGACTGAATTGATAAAACAGGCAGAACACTGGGGCTCCTTTTCAAATCCGACATTGAACTGCACGGGTGAATTGAACGCTGCCATCTGGTGCACCAGGATGTGGCAGAGTTCATGTTTAAACGTAACCGCAGAGGCTGGATCCGTGAATATTTCCAGCTCTTCCCCCCAGGAGGTAATGGTCTCGGTTATCCGCCCTATCAGCTGCCTGACGCTTGATTCCCGGGAGGGGGTATTCATCTGTCCCCGAAAATATTTGCTGGCTACAATATCCGTAGCCCTCTGGGACCAGGATGATGGGAATTCCAGATTGTCCTGCTGAAAAGATATTTTTCCGGAGTTCCAGTCCTTGATTTCAGCTGACCTGTTCTCCCACTCAATCAGCTCAAAGGGGTGGACTCCAGGGGTCGAAAAATAGGGCTCAAACTTAATTGAATGATTTTTTTCCTGCCTGACCTGCTCCAGTTTCATTTTATGCCTTTCCGGGGTTATTAATTAGCCGTAGCCAATAAATTTATTGATTCAAAAAGAGCTCGCGAATCAATATATAGTATAGTCCATGAAACTATCATACTAAATATTGTATCAGAGACCCGGGGGATTTTTTCGGAAAATTTGGTAAAAATGTGTGATTTCAGTTGAGTCGGGACAGGTGTTCCAGGCAATATGCCTGGGAATCAATGATTTTTTCATCTTTTTCGGGCTGGATTTTTTTGTAGTCCCCGGCAGGTTCAAGCCGCCAACTTTTGGCATTGTCCTTGAGTTGCAGTTCCAGGATATTTTCCTTGATTTCCCTTTTGCTGACTGGATCGATCACCGGGAATAGTAATTCGACTCTTCTGTCGAGGTTTCTCGGCATCAGGTCAGCGCTTCCCAGGAGGATTTCCTCATCCCCTCCGTTACGGAAGTAGAAAACCCTTGCGTGTTCGAGGAATCTCCCTACGATTGACCTTACGGTGATATTTTCGCTGACCAGGGGAATGCCTGGCCGCAGGCAGCAGATTCCCCGGACAATCAGATCTATCCTGACTCCCGCGGAGGAGGCCCTATAGAGCGCTTTTATGCAATCCTTGTCGACCAGGGAATTCATTTTTAAAGCAATGCGGCCGTTCCCGCTTTCCAGGTGCGTTTCGATTTCCCTTTCAATGCGGCTTAACATTTCCTTTCTCAGGAAAGTGGGCGCTATCAGGAGCTTGCTGTAGGTATTTGCCCCTGCGTAGCCGGTCAGGGAGTTGAACAGGGCGGAGACGTCTTCGGCAATGTCAGGGTCGGTGGTGAAGTAGCCGAGGTCGGTATAAATGCGGGCGGTGACGGGATTGTAGTTTCCGGTCCCCAGGTGGACATATCGAACCAGGCCCTCCGGTTCCCTGCGCACCACGAGGCAGGCCTTGCAATGGGTTTTCAAGCCGACTACCCCATACACGACATTAACCCCTGCCTCCTCCAGTTCCCTGGCCCATTCGATGTTATTCTGTTCGTCAAACCTGGCCTTGAGTTCAATCAGGATGGAGACCTGTTTGCCGTTTTCCCGGGCATGCTTGAGTGCCCGGACTACAGGGGAATCAGGACCCACCCGGTAGAGGGTTTGTTTGATGGCCATCACGTCGGGATCCTCAGCGGCCTGGTTAATAAACTCCACCACGGCCGAAAAGTCATCGTAAGGGTGATAGAGAAGGTAATTTTTTTTCCTCAGCTTCTTGAAGAGGACCTGTTTTTTCCTGAGGATGATCGGTTTTGCCGGTGTAAAAGGCGGGTATTTAAGGCCTGGCTTCCTGATTTCCAAGAGCTGGGAAAGGCATGCCAGCCCAACCGGGCCGTCGTGACGGTAGACCTGGTAAGAGGCGAGTCCCAGGTTTTCCTTGAGGATTTCCAACAGGGATTCCGGCATCCGGTTGTCCACCTCCAGCCTGATGGCAAACCCGAAGTGACGTTGCTCTACTACTCCCTTTATGGCCCTCAGCAGGTCATCAGCCTCATCTTCAGCTATTTCTACATCGGCATTGCGGGTAACCCGGAAAGGATAAGAGGCCTTTACTTCGAGTCCGGGAAAGAGAATGTCGAGATTGCCGGCAATAATTTCTTCCAGCCAGACATATTCATACAGGGCGCTTCCCCGTTGCGCCTGCCCGCCGCCGGTTGAGGAGGGCTGGACAGGGATTCTGATAAGCCGGGGCAGCCGGTCCGGAATTTTGAGCCGGGCGAATTTTTCACCGGTTTTGGGGTGTTCCACAATAATTGCCAGGTTGATACTCAGGTTTGAGATATGGGGAAAGGGATGACCGGGGTCAAATGCCAGCGGGGTCAGGATGGGATAGATATCTCTCTGGAAGTAATCTCGCAGGGCAGTCCTGCGGTTTTCGTCCAGGTCCCGGTAATGGCCGATCCGGATTTTATTTTCCCCCAGTCTAGGCAGGAGTTCGTCATTCCAGCATTTATCCATCTTCTCCAGCAATCCGGCCAGCCTTTCCCGAAGCCTGGTAAGCTGCTCGATGGGGGTCAGGCCGTCCGGTGGCGGTTTCAGTTTTACCGAATCAACCTGTCGACGGACTCCCGAAACCCGGATCATAAAAAACTCATCCAGGTTGTTGGCAAAGATGGAAATGAATTTGACCCTCTCAAGCAGGGGAAGGTCGGGAGCAAGGGCCTCATGGAGAACCCTGCTGTTGAATTCCAGCCAGCTCAATTCCCTGTTAATATAAAGTTCCGGGTTATTGTAATCTTCAGACATACTCATGCGGTACGGTGTTTTCAGAAGGCAAATGATTTGCCTGGGGCTTCCAGTAAACTAAACAATTTTTACAGCAGCGCGGTGGCAATTGTAAAATAGAGAAAGACACCGAGGATATCGACGCTGGTCGTGACGAACGGGCCCGTGGCAATCGCCGGGTCGATATCCAGGCGCTTAAGAAGCAGGGGGACAACCGTGCCTACGGTAGCTGCAATTATCATTGACGCCGCGACGCTGAGGCCCACCACCAGTCCAAGGGTCCAGGAGACATCCAGGAATCGGAGGTGCGCTACTACGCCAAGCAGGGTTCCGTAGACCAGACCCAGCATCATTCCCACCTCAATCTCCTTGAGCAGGACTTTCAGGGTGTTGCCGAAAAACACCCTCCCGGTGGCGATTCCGCGGACCACTATGGTTGAGGACTGGGTCCCGATGTTGCCCCCCATTCCTATTACCACGGGAATAAAGGCCGCCAAAGCCAGAACGCTTCCCAGGATATTTTCGAATTTTCCGATAATCAGTGCCGCCAGCACGCCGCCGATAAGGCTGGCAAAAAGCCAGGGGAGCCTGCTTTTGGCATTCTCCCAGGCGGACTTGAGCAGTATTTCCCGGTCACGGCCCACCCCGGCCATCTGCAGAAAGTCTTCCGTAGCCTCTTCCCTGATAACATCGACGACTTCTTCCACAGGAACGATGCCCAGTAAGCGTCCTTCCAGGTCAACCACAGGAACAGCCAGGTAATTATACCTGGCGACAACTCTTGCCACCTCTTCCTGGTCGGTTTCCGGAAGTACTGCCTGGACGTTCCTCACCATGATTTCTCTGAGCTCAGTATCCGGTGGAGTGGTCACGAGGTCACGCAGCGAAATAACCCCGACCAGGCGTTTCTCTTCGTCCGTAACGTAGAGGTAAAATGCCATGGGGGCATTTTCATGGTCCTGCAGAGTT
>CAZOGT010000311.1:0-1560 GCA_964579015.1 uncultured Acidobacteriota bacterium
CATTACAGGGATCCAGTTGCAAGATGGATTCCACGTTGGGGACCGGGTGATTCTTTCGGAGGATTAGGGGTTGGGAAGTCTTTCCAATGTCCTGTAACCAGCCGAGAATCTGTTGTATGATTATTCGAAAAACGGAATTCGTTCGCCATTGTCTCGGTATCAGCCAATTTCTAAGGCAAAAAAAGACTGAGGAGAGTGTCATGCGCCATACCTGTCTGGTCACTGTTTTGTGCTGGGTTTTTCTTGCTCCTGCAACTATTTTTTCCCTGGATCTGAAGAATGGGGTGATTGTCACCGCCCCCGGAGCATCCGTTACTGTTGGCAAGGCCTCCCAAACCCTGGTTGAGGAGATTCTGAAGCGGACCCAGGCGCGCCTCCGGACCTCCACCGAGTGGCGGGTTGGCCGGGACCCGGCGATTTTACTGGGGACCCCGGAGCAGCTTGAAATGGTGGCGCCTGGCCTGGTTGGACGGCTTTCCGCCGCCCCGGAAGGCAGGGAAGGGTTCCGGGTGGAGGTGGTGAACGGCACTGTTGTCGTCGCCGGTAACAGTGACCGTGCGGTCCTGTTCGGAGCTGGATATCTGTTGCGCCATCTTCGAATGCGCTATGGCAAAATAGTCGAGGTGGACGGAGATTTGCGGGTGTCGACCGCACCGAAGCATCCAGTACGCGGTCATGAACTGGGGTTTCGTCCCAAAGTCAATTCCTACGATGGGTTCACCGTGGAGATGTGGGAGCAGTATATCCGCGACCTGGCAGTCTTTGGGACCAACGCCATTGAGTTGATCCCGCCCCGTTCCGATGACGCGGAGGACAGCCCGCACTTTCCCCTTCCTCAGATAGAGATGATGCAGGAAGTGTCGAGGATTGCGGACGAGTATGATCTGGACGTGTGGATCTGGTACCCGGCTTTGGATGAGGACTACTCCGACCCGGACACGGTTGAGTTTGCAGTCAACGAGTGGGCCGGGGTTTTTGCCGGCCTTCCCCGCATTGATCACGTCTTTGTTCCGGCCGGAGACCCGGGGGACACTCCGCCCCGCTACCTGATGGCGCTCCTGGAAAAACAGGCGGAATCCCTGCAGCGGTTTCATCCGGATGCCCGGATGTGGGTCGGGGCGGAGGGCCTGACGAAAGAGTCGATGGAGGAAATGTATGAAATTATTGAGGGTGAGCCGGAGTGGCTGGCCGGGGTTGTCCACGGACCCTGGGTTCGCGACAGCATCCCTGAACTGCGCCGGCGCCTTCCGGAACGCTATCCGATCCGCAGGTACCCGGACATCACCCATAGCCGGCATTCCCAGTATTTCGTCCCTGACTGGGACCTGGCTTTCATGGTTACCCAGGCGCGCGAGGTGTGCAACCCCAGGCCCCTTGACCATGCTGATATCTTCCGCGCTTACCAGGATTTCACAATCGGCTTTGTCGCCTACTCGGAAGGAGTGAATGACGATGTGAACAAGATCATCTGGAGCGCCCTGGGATGGAATCCTGACGCCAAACCTGTGGATATCCTCAGGGAGTATGGCCGTTATTTTATCGGCGATGAATGGGCCGACG
>CAZOGT010000311.1:1570-3912 GCA_964579015.1 uncultured Acidobacteriota bacterium
GCGCTTGAGCGGAACTGGAGGGGACCGCTCATCACCAATGAGGGAGTCGAGACCACGTTCCAGATATTCCGGGCCATGGAGAAGAACGCGTCCCCACAGGTGAAGCTGAACTGGCGGTTCCAGCAGGCCCTGTACCGGGCCTATTACGATGCCTATGTGCGCAGCCGCCTCCTTTATGAAACAACACTTGAACACCAGGCCATGGAGCAGCTGCGCGAAGCCGGGAGAACCGGGTCCCTGCTCGCAGTTCAGGAAGCCGAATCCCTGCTGGACCTGGCCTTGACCAGGCCGGTGTCCCGGGACCTCCGGTCCCGCCTTTTCGAGCTGGGGGAGGCCCTTTTTCAGAGCGTACGGGTCCAGCTGAGCGTTGACAGGTACCAGGCCATTTCCGCGGGACGCGGCGCCAACCTGGAAACCGCGGATGTTCCCCTCAACAACCGGCTCTGGCTTAAACAGAGGTTCACCGCAATCCGGGGCATGGAATCCGAGGCTGATCGGCTGGAAGCTATCGAAGAAATAGTCAACTGGACCAACCCCGGCCCGGGCGGCTTCTACGACGATCTCGGAAACCTCTCCCGCCAGCCCCACCTGGTGCGAGGCCCCGGATACCCCTCGGATCCGGCCCACCTTGCTTCCTCCTACGTGAACCTCGGCCCGACCGGCTTCGGGGAAAGGGTTGTCCAGGGAGAGATTCACCGCAGGGCCGCATCATTTGAACAGGAAATTGCCTATCCGATTTCGTGGTGGAGGACCGCCGGTACGCTCTATGATCAACCGCTGCGGCTGGAATACCAGGACCTCGACCCCCAGGCCCGATACAGGGTGAAGTTTGTGTATGGCGGCGGAACAACGCAAATCAGGCTTGTCGCAGACGGCAGGTATGAGATCCATCCCTGGATGAACCGGCCTTCCCCTGCCGCTCCCCTGGAATTTGACATTCCTTTCGCGGCCACGGCTGATGGAAGGCTGGAGCTGAACTTCATGGGAGAGCCCGGGGGAGGAGCTGGCAGGGGTACGGACGTCGCCGAGATCTGGCTGATGAAAGCGGAGTAGTCCCTGTTTTTATGAAAAATCTTCAGCTCTTCTTCCTGGCCTTGTACTCAGCTATCCTGGCCTTCAGGGCGGTCTTTTCTTTCGGGGTGAGTTCCGTGAAAGGGGGACGGGGGAAACTTTCCCGCAGCCCCAGCTCGCCCAGGGCGAACTTCATTTCCGGAATCCGCCAGGGCCTTTTACCGGTTGCCTCGTTAAGCTTCCGCTGCGCCTCTTCCAGGTTGGAACCCGCCCGGAAGGCATTGAATAAGTCAGCTGTTTCACCGGGGATCAGGTTGCCGTTTCCAGTGATGGCACCCCCTCCTCCGGCCTGCAGCGCCTGGCTCAACAACCGGTTTGATCCGGTCAGAACCTTGAGTTTCGGGAATCTGCGGATAAAGCTCAGCAGTCCTTCGAGGTCTCCGGAAGAGTCCTTGATACCGAAAAGGCTATCGTATCGCGACAGGCGTTCAACCAGCTCCATCGTGATCGGCACTCCGCTGTAACTGGGAATGTGGTAGAGCAGGACCGGGATTGAGGCTGCTTCCAGCAGGGGCGCAAAAAATGCTTCCAGCCCATCAATGCCGGGGTTTTTGAAATAGTAAGGAGGCAGCAGCAGGGCTTTGTCGGCCCCGGTGCCGGCGGCATGCTCGAGCAGTTCCATGGTCTCAGGGATGTTCGGGGTGGTCACATTGCAGATAAGCTCGAGGTCTCCCCGGTGCCTGGCCATGGTTTCAAGGATCTGTTTGCGCTCCCTCACAGAAAAGGAACTGAATTCACCGGTGGTGCCGAGTACCAGGACCCCGTCCACTCCGTTTTTACTGAAATAGGCCAGCAGGTCCCTGGCAAGAGCCTCATCAAAGGAACCGCCGCGGTCGACGGGAGTGAGTGAAGCTACAAAGAACCTGGGGCCCGAGGGAGGCAGCGGCCTTGGTTGAGGATGGGCCAAAGCCATTGTGGATGCAGCGCCCAGGCCAACTAAAAAAGCTCTCCTGCTGGTTTGCATGGAAACTCTCCTTCTTAATAGTGACCGCATTTTTGTGACAGGGGCGAGCCGTTTCACCCCTGTCCGTCAGACATCTCTGTTTTTGCCGTGGAACGGCAAAAACAGTCTGGGGCGGCCATGAGCCGCCCGGATAGTTTTACCGGTCCTTCCTTATCAGCCAGATTTCCCCGACATCCATGCCCCGGCCGTTTCCGGGGAGGCCTTTTTCCCGGTTGAATATGAGTTCCAGTTCCCCGTCGGCTGTAGCGTCCGGAGGGATGTCACACTCGATAGGCTCATAGGGATCCGGCTTGGCCATCAGGGGATG
>CAZOGT010000312.1:0-3909 GCA_964579015.1 uncultured Acidobacteriota bacterium
TGATCCAACCTGGAGAATTACGGAGAGGGCTTCCATCACAAAGATGCTTCCGATGAAGAGAAGCATAAATTCCTGTTTTATGAGGATCGCAACGGTTCCTATTGCGCCGCCCAGCGACATTGAACCCACATCACCCATGAAGATATCGGCTGGGTGGCAGTTGTACCAGAGGAACCCGAGAGCGGCACCGGCCATTGATCCGCAGAATATCGAAAGCTCACTGGCATATACATTCTTGATCAGTCCCAGGTATTCTGCAAAGGTGGCGTGGCCGGTAACATAGGTTAATGCGGTCAGTGCGGTGGCTGCAATTACCACCAGTCCGGCTGCCAGTCCGTCAAGGCCGTCGGACAGGTTGACTGCATTGCTGCTGCCGACAATGATTACAACTACGAAAATGATCAGGGGGATAAATGTTGACACTCCCATTATCATTAGGTCCAGGTCAGGCGTGAACGTTTTGAAAAAGGGTACACTGAGCCTGGTGCTGAATAATTCAGCCCTGTTGAGGATGATCAGGCCAAAGGCTACTGCCAGCGAAAAGACCACCTGGAGCAAAATTTTTTGCCTGGCCGTGAGGCCCAGGGACCTTTTTCGGGTAACGCTGAAATAGTCATCCATAAACCCGATTCCGCCAAATAAAAGGAGTGAAATCAGCGCCAGCCAGATATACCAGTTGGTAAGATCCGCCCATAGCAGGGTGGGAATTACAATACTTACCAGAATCAGGATTCCGCCCATGGTCGGCGTGCCTGACTTTTTCACGTGACCTGAAGGTCCGTCCTCCCGGATTTGCTGTCCGATCTGGAGTCTTTTCAGCCAGGCGATCAGGGGCGGGCCCAGCAGCAGGCAGATAATCAGCGCGGTGATCGAGGCATAGGCGGTCCGAAAGGTGATGTAACGGACTACATTAAAGACCGAAATATGATCATGAAGAGAATAGAGAAGGTAATACAGCATTACTTTCCTTCCTTCAGGTGTTCAATTATGGTTTCCATCTTTACCCCCCTTGATCCCTTGACTATTACCAGGTCTCCTTCACGAGTGAATTCTTTTACAGGTTCAGCAGCATCGGAGGATGCGGCAAAAGAAAAGATGTTGTCGGCGGGAAGACCCTGGACATAAGCTCCCCGGCTTATCATCAGGGAGTCTTTGCCGACTGTGAAAAGGGCATCAGCCCCGGAGTCGGCGGCTGCCCTTCCGCATGATTCATGAAGCTCAGGGGAATGCTCTCCCAACTCCAGCATGTCTCCCAGAACCAGGATGATCCGGCTGAATTTTTTAAGGCCCCTGATCGATTCGAGAAGGGAGATAAGTGCCGTTGGATTCGAATTGTAGGAGTCATCCCAGATCGTGATCCCTCCTGCTTCAAATATCTCTCCCCTGCCTTCAGGAGCAGACAGGCCGGGAGCTTCCGCAACAACCTTTTCAGGCGACAGGCCATGTTGTATCAGGGCGCTGACCGCCGCGGCGAAATTGAGGGCTCCCGATGTTCCAGTGGCACTGAGATGGATCGGCAGGGCCTTATCCCAGGGCCTCACCTTAAGGAGGAAGCTGGTAGATCCGATATCCTTGATTTCAAGATCGCTTATCCTGACATCAGCTTCTTCAGAGAATCCAAAAGAGATTTTCGGGCCCGCAAACCGTGCTGCCATGTCGGAAATCAAGGGGTCATCGGTGTTGTAAACGAGGTTGCCGCCAGGCCTCAGGTTCTCCAGGATTTCAGCTTTAGCCCTGGCGATTTCTTCCAGGTTCTCAAAAAACTCCAGGTGGACCGGCGCTACGTTCGTGATTACCGCGGTGTCCGGACGGCAGATCCCGGAAAGCAGCCTTATTTCGCCTGGATGGTTCATTCCCAGCTCCAGAATTGAAACCTCGTGCCGGTTCTCCAGTTGCGTAAGGGACAAAGGCAGCCCGATATGATTGTTGAAATTGCCGCTGGTGGAGTGGGCCGGGCGGATTTCATTCAGGAGGCTTGAAGCATAGTACCTGGTGGTGGTTTTTCCCATGCTTCCGGTTATTCCGATCAGGTGTCCGTTCCAGGATTCCCTGATTCCCCGGGCCAGGTCCTGCAGCGCCCTGGTGGTGTCTGCTACATGCAGGAATGGGACCCTGAGGTTTCCGTCGTAGTAATTGTCGTTCCAGACCCTGTCTGTGAGGAGGGTCCTGGATTTGCGGAAATTGAGTGCTGAAGTCTCTGAGAGAACCACCAGCCCCGGTTTTCGCTCAAGTACCTCACGGAGGAATCCGTGCCCGTCCAGTCGTTCTCCGATGAGGGCGAAGAAGGCCTGGCCCTCTTTCATTGCCCTTGAATCTATCGATACTGAAGGCATCTGCTGCCCGGTATCAGCCCCCGGATTAAGGAGCTTTGCGTCCATCAACAGCATTGCCTGCCTGACTGTCATCCGGAGCATAATATTTCCTTTACTATGGTCTCTTCATTGAATGGGATTTTCCCGGATTTGAGGATCTGGTAATCCTCATGTCCCTTCCCGGCCAGCAATACCAGGTCTCCAGTTTCAGCAATATCCAGAGCCCTGGCTATAGCGCTTCTCCGGTCGGTAATCACTTCCCAGTCCCGGTCACGGAGATGGTTTGGAATTCCGGCCGTCATGTCCCTGATAATCTCTTCCGGGTCTTCAGACCGGGGATTGTCGGTGGTGATGATTGCAACATCGGAATTGGCTACTCCTATTACGGCCATTTCCGGGCGTTTAGACTTGTCACGATCCCCCCCGCATCCGAAGACGCAGATGACTCTCCGGTCACAGACGCTCCGGGCCAGGCCGAGTACATTCCTGAGTGCATCGGGAGTGTGCGCATAGTCCAGTACCACTGACCAGGGGGTGTCCAGTTCAAGTTTCTGGAACCTTCCCGGGACCGCCTTGAGATTCCTTATGCCTTCAACAGCCCGGCCTGGAGTGATTCCCTGGGCAAGGGCTGCCCCGAAGGCCGCCATCAGGTTGTAAACATTATGCTTGCCGCAAAGAGGGCTCTCAACGTAATGGCGTCCCCAGGGAGACTCGAGCCGGAGGGAAATTCCATTGATTCCCGATTCCATATCTTTCGGAAAGATGTCGCACCCTGGGTTCAGCCCGTAGGAAATGGTGTCGGCACGGGTGGCTTCAGCCAGGCGTTCCCCGAAAGGATCATCAGTGTTGATGACTGCGTTCCGCAGGCCCTGGTTGTAATCGGTATCGAAGAGCCTGCTCTTTACTGAGAAGTAGTCATCCATGTCTTTGTGAAAAACAAGGTGGACAGAGGTCAGGTTGGTGAAGACAGCGGTCGGGAATGAGATGCCGAAAACCCGGTCAAATGACAGGGCGTGGGAAGAGACTTCCATTACCCCGCGGCTTACTCCCAGCTTCACCGCCCTGTCGAAGAGGCGGTGCAGGTCAATCGATTCGGGGGTAGTCAGTCCGGCCTCCTCACGGAACCGGCCGATGGACGTCTTCACTGTCCCCAGCAGCAGGGAAGGGCCTTCCAGGGACAGGATGCTGTCAATAATATGCGCCACGGTAGTCTTGCCGTTTGTACCTGTTACTCCGGTAAGCCTGATGCGGCGGGAAGGGTGGTCAAAAAAAAGTCCGGCGCAGGATGCCATAACCTTGCGAATCGGCCCTGCCAGGATCAGCGGCACTGGAGTCCCCCCTGGGACGGGTTCTTCGGTAACGACAGCAACAGCGCCTTTTTGAATTGCTTCCGGAATGAAATCCCGGCCGTCGGCGGCCGCCCCTTTGATAGCGAAAAAGAGAGCCCCTTCCGAGACATTGCGGGAATCACAGGTTATGGCTGTAATGTCAGGGTTCCCGGCATTGTCCCGGATTATCCATTCCTCCGGTAATGGTTTCATCAGCTCTCTCAGTTTCATAGTCTATCCCAGGCTCACCCTTGGTATTCATTGCTTTC
>CAZOGT010000313.1:0-3900 GCA_964579015.1 uncultured Acidobacteriota bacterium
AGATATCAGACCCCTCAGCCCCTACGGTGATCACCCTGTCCGGGACCAGGGGGTCCACGAGGGAATCAACAACAAAGTCTCCGGGCTGGGCCGGGCAGCGCAACACCAGGAACAGGAACACCATGACATATATCGCAGTCCTCTTAATTCTCATCTGCAAATCTCCTCGTTCAGTTATTCATCAACCAGCGCCGCCAGGCCCTGCCAGACAGCATCAGAAATCTCCTGCTGTCCGGCTTTGTCAGGATAAAGGCCGTCATGTAATTTCCCCAAAAATTCCTCCGCCTCTTGACTCTCCGGCTGCAAGGCCCTAATTTAGGGCCTGCACACAGCATAATTCAAGGAGAGACCATTTTGAAGGCAGTAATCAGATTTAATTGCGCGGTTTTGTTATTCATCATCACCCAGGCCGCCACGGCGGAGTCCAACAAGATACCTTTTCTGAGCGAAGCAGAGTACCAGTGGCTGTCCAACGAAATATCCGGGGATGCGGCCTTTGAACATGTCCGCGATATGACCCGGTTCCACCGGCCCACCGGGGGAGAAGGCCTGATGAAGGTGGCAGAATACATTGAGAAAAAGGCTGCCGAGTACGGACTGGAGGATGTCAGGCTGATCAGGCAGCCCCACACCAGGCTTCCCTGGAACGCAGAATATGGGGAAATCTGGCTGACATCTCCTGGTATCAGGCTGCTGGCTTCCACCAACCAGGTTCTGCTGCACCTGGCGGACAACTCCAGGACAACCAGCCTGGAAGATGCCGAGGTTGTCTATGTTGGAGCCGGTACCAGTGAACAGGATTACGAAGGTATTGAAGTGGAAGGGAAGATAGTCCTGGCCTATGGCGGAAACCGCGGGGTAATGAGGGAAGCGGTGTGGGAAAGAAAGGCAGCCGGGCTGATCAGCTTTCCCGACCCATCGGTCCCGGACTACCCGGTGAACGCCCTGAGCCGGCCTGACCAGATCCACTGGAGCAGCATTCCGGTGGAGAGCGATGACGGAAAGCCCGGAACCTTCGCATTCATGATTTCCGCCAGGCAGGCCCTGGAGTTAAGGAACCTGATTGAAGAGGGGGACCCGGTCAGGGCCCGGGTCGACATCAAGTCTGCATTCGGGAGCAGGGAGGACGCCTGGCAGGTCATGGTTGAAGCGTGGATAAAGGGGACGGAGATCAATGACCAGGACATCGTCCTGACCGCCCACATGCAGGAGGAAAAATTCTCGGCGAATGACGACTCCAGCGGATGCGCCAACCTCCTGGAAATCGGCCGGGCTTTTCAGAAGCTGATCCATAACAAGAAAATCGAAGCCCCGCGAAGAAATATCAGGTTCTGGTGGGTGACTGAAATCAGCAGCCAGAGACAATACTTCGCTGACCATCCGGGCTCCCACCGGAACATGCTGGTGAATATCAACCAGGACATGGTAGGGGCCAACCAGGCCCAGGACGTAATGAGGGTGCAGAATATGACGATGGTACCCTTTTCCCGATTTCATTTCCTCAATGACGTGGCTGAATCCGTGCTGGATTTCGTGGTTGAAGGGAACAGGAGCAACCTCTCCGTCCTTCAGGCAGGAACCTCGTCACTATACCCCAGGGCAGTCTTTTCAAAGCTGGGAACCAGGCACCGGTACAATGCGACAGCCATTCCCTTCCATAACAATTCAGACCACATGACCTTCAATGAAGCCCCGATCGGGGTGCCGGGAATCAGCTTCACCAACTGGCCGGACAACTACATCCACTCCTCGGATGACGACCTCTGGAACGTAGACCCGACCCAGCTGCAGAGAAACGCCTTAGCCGTGGCCATGATGAGTTATGTTATTGCCAGGGCGGATGATTCCTCAGTGCCTGGGATCGCGGCGGAAGTGGCAGGAAGAGGCCTGGAAAGGATCGGGGTTGACTACCGGCTGGCGCTGTCCTGGATTGCAAAAGATACCGGCAGCTTTTTTGAGGCTGTGCACCAGATTAAGCAGGCGGTTTTAAGGGAGCGTCTGGCTCTTGATTCATTGAGACTGCTGAATGGCCCAGGTAATACCGGCGGGGCCGTTCAAAGCGGCCTGGAGATGCTGCAGACAACTGAATCGATCCTCATGGAAGGGCTTAAAAAACAGTTCAAGGCCTGCTACGGGACAAACCCCCGGGAGAAGGAAGCCTTGTCAGAGGCTGAAGAGAGGCTTGAGGGCCTGGTTCCAGTCATTAAGGGAGATGCCGAGGATTTCCTTGCCGGGCGGGGGGAAATCAATCGGGTTTCAGGCCTTCACGGAGTCATGGCCTTCGAGGTTATCTCCTTTATTAACGGAGAACGAAGCGGTCTCGACATTTTCAGGGCGGTGCGGGCCGAGGCCAAACGGGCCGGCGCTCACTATTACGGAGAAGTCAAGGCTGATGATGTCCTGCAATACCTGGAGAATACAGCGGAGACCGGGATAATCGGCTTTTGATGAATTGACGGTTACTGCCACTCAGGAGACCGCCCTGCCCGGGGGAGGGCGGAATGCTCCTCTCGGGCTCATGCCCGTCTCGATTCAAACATTTTTAATAACCACTGTTCTAGCGATTAAGTCAAATGCCCTCTGCTTCTTTTCAGTAAAGAATATGAAGAGCATGTCAATGAACAGGAATTCAAAGTAGTAGGGAATCCGCCGCAGAAATGCCTCTTTGTATCCGATAGGGGCCCCATTGTCCCGGACAACGTGCAGGTTTAACAGGTGTTTTCCCAGGGTAGTGCCAAATCGCCCTTCAAGTATGGGAAAGTAAAGGATCATCACCCCGGCGGCGGCTATGATCATGCCGAAGGCCGGAATTGCCAGGAGCAGGGCCGGGCCAGCAAGGTCAGACGGAGAAAAACCGGAAAGAATGAAGGCGGGCATCCCCAGAAGTGCGGCAGCTGAAACGGAGGCCGCCATGTCAACCAAAAAAGCAGCCGCTCTCTCCAGGAATCCGGCGTAGTGGAGTTTTATGTTGGCCATAAACCCGGCCGCAACCTCTTCCGGCGTCCCCATCCGTTCGGCAATGGCAGCCTGCGAAAAATCCTCTCCCAGTTCATCCTGCAGGTCCTGCAGGTGGTTGCCCAGGTCCGATTCAATACGCTTCATTTCCTTCGGTGGGGCCTGGATATTCCGCAAAACGTCTTTCAGGTATCTTTCTTTGGCATCCATGATTATTCCTCCCATTCCAGTAAACCGTTTACGATCCTCACAAAGTCTTTCCAGTCACCCATCAGCTGTTCCAGCTGCTTTTCCCCGGTTTCAGTCAGCCGGTAGTACTTGCGGGGCTTGCCCCGTTCCGGGGTTTCCCACCGGGCCTCGATGTATCCGGCATCCTCCAGGCGGTAGAAGACAGGGTAGAGGGTACCTTCCTTGAGCTTGAATTCATGGCTGCTCCTCTCCTCCAGGGTGCTGCTTATCTGGTACCCGTACATATCCTTTTCCGAAAGCAGCTTCAGCAGAATCAGCTCGAGGGTCCCCCTCCGCAATTCTCTTTCCATTGCATTTTGCATAACAAATACTCCATAACGTAATATAGTTTGTATTACAAAATATATTTTTATACATATCAACATCCCTGTCAAGTATTTTTGAAAAAATCTGAAATATTTCTTCGGCTAGCTCGGATTGGCAATCAGGCGGAACATGGGAAGCACTGGTCAGGATTGATCAGTGCAGGTCAAGGCCTCGGTAATTGGAAGTGTCGGCACATCCCAGGGCATATAATTCATGCCAGTTTCCAGGCACGGGATATAGTCTGTACAACTCAGCGCGCCTTGCCTCCAAGAAGCGGCGGGGGCGGCCCATGAAGTCCGCCGCACAGATCACCTCTCCCGCGGAAGCAGCATTCAGACCGTCCAGCCACTCGATTCCCTCCTCACAGCGGAGAAGATGGTGATCCATTAT
>CAZOGT010000314.1:0-3897 GCA_964579015.1 uncultured Acidobacteriota bacterium
CGGGCTGCTCTTCCAGGAACTGGACCTTCCTGATCAGGCCTGGATGTCTTACGAGACTGCGATAAGTTCTCTCCGGGAAGACACCTTTCCGGAAATCAAGTTCCACCTCTACCGAAACTGCGCACTTTTCCATTTCCGCAACAATAACCGAACCCTGGCCCGTGAGTATCTCCTCAACTGCAGGGATCACCGCGAATGCGGAGAAACTCTCTACCAGCTCGCCAGGGCCGAGATTCTCGAACAGCCCGAAATTCTGGAAGGACTCAGCCCCGAAACACCTTCCATGGCATTTATGAGAGACCTCCTGAGAGCACGGTTCAGAAAAAAAGAGGGGGACCACGAAAAGGCCATTTCCCTGGTTGAAAAAGTAATCCGCGACAGCCGGGAAGCAGATCTTCCGAGGCATACCAGGGAGGCATCCCTGGCCCTGGCTGAAATCCTGGAGAAGGAAGGCAGGACAGCCGAAGCCAGGGCAATTTTCAGCAAAGCACTGGAAAAAGATTTCTACCTCAAAGGAATCGATGTCATCCTGCCTTTCTCAAAATCAGCCGCGAGGCAGCTGAATGGACTGGTTCGCTGCCTCGCAGTTAGCGGTGGGCATGAAGAGGCCCGGGAAACGATTCATCAGGCAGCCCTGCTCAAAACCAGAAAAGGCTTTCAGCTGCTGGAGCAGCTGAAAAACCGGCAGGAAGGCAGTCCGGGAAGCCTGCTTTCAAGGGCGGTGCTGCCGATGGAAAGAGATGATCTTCCGTTCAGCAGGCAGCA
The DNA here is from genome assembly GCA_964579015.1 of uncultured Acidobacteriota bacterium. Taxonomy (GTDB): domain Bacteria; phylum Acidobacteriota; class UBA6911; order RPQK01; family JAPXNP01. Next base: position 766 of record CAZOGT010000314.1, read on the forward strand.
GGAGGCAAAGGTTCCCCCTGCAGGAGCCACTCTCCTTGAATTCTGGCCCGATGGGAAAGAGGTCTTTGCCTGGATCGATAATCCCGACAGTCATCACTTTCTGAGGCTTGAGCTGGATGACTGGCTCCATGACACCCTTCATCTCCTGACATCATCACTCTATTCCCGGAAATCTTTTCTGCCCCCGGAACCGCCGGCTGAGATTTCCGAAATGCTTTACGGAAAGATGTTCCTCCCCCTGGAGCATTTGATCAAGTCAGAAAGGCTGGTGATTATCGCCCACAAGGACCTCCAGGCTCTACCCTTCGAAATGCTGAGGAACAGTTCTGGAGAATACCTCCTGGAGAAATACACGTTCAGCTACCTTCCGGGACGGCACTTCCTGGGACAATCGGACCCGGTCAGCGAACCTCCGGTTTTGATATGCCCCAGGGAATTTAAAAACAGGAATGGGCCGGGTGGTGAGCAGAGGCAACTGCAGGCACTCTATCCTGATCTCAGAGTCGATGATTCTCTTGATATCCAAACGCCCTTGAGCGCCTCATGGATACATATCGCCTCCCACCTCAGGCTGGACCGAAGGTACTGGCTCAATTCAGCCTTGACTGCCGGCAGTTATGCCAAACCCATGGCAGACCTTCTGCAAAAGGAGATAAGGTGCACCCTTCTCTCACTCGGAGTCTGCGAATCAGCCAATTCCGCCACCGGAGCTTCTCCTTACTGGATGGGATTCTCGGAAATCTTCATGCTCAACGGTGCAGGCAGCCTGTTGACCAGCAGGTGGAGCATGGACGAATTGTCATCATCCATCTATACCGAATTCTTCCGGCTGTGCAAAAAAGGTTTGCCGATGGATGAAGCCCTCAGGAAATCCAGGCTGAAATTCCTTGACCCTGAAAAATCCGGATTGCCTCCCCAGGTTTCCCATCCCTTCTACTGGGCCGGGATCACCTATGTCGGTGAACCGGGTGAAACACTTCCCGGATACGGCAACAGAATCTTCCTGGCGGGATCCCTGCCCCTGATTTTCTGGGTGGCCTTCCTTGCAGGTGTAATCTTCAGGGATGAAATAAGAATAATGTTTCTTTCAGGGATCACCAGGCGGGAGGGAAGCACGCCCTTGAATCGTTAATCCTGAGCCAGTTTCATCAGCAGCAAACGGCTGTCTCCGCCTTCCAGTTCGCGTTCAACCGAAAACTGGGCAGGAACCATGTCGCGTGAGGTCTTCTTGAAGATCTCCAGGATAACGAGGGTGTTCTTGTCGATCCAGTCCGAAGCGGCAAGCTTGGCCAGAAGTTTTGCATATCTCCCGAAATCGAAGGGGGGATCCAGGTAAACATGGGTTGCCGTACGTTCCAGGAAGGTCCTGCAAGGCCTGCGGATAAGGGTGAATGAATCCTTCTGCAGGACCATGTGGGGAATGTCCAGCCCAATCCGGTTAATATTGGTCTCGATCAGTTTAATCCCGATGCGGTCACGGTCATTGAACAGGACAAAATCGGCCCCGCGGCTGGCAGCCTCAATGCCGACGGCCCCTGAACCGGCAAAAAGATCGACCCAGACTGAATGGGAAAGGGAATCGTTGATCACGCTGAAGAGTTGTTCACGCAACCGGTCCATGGTGGGCCGTATATCCCCCCTGACCTTTGCCAGCTGTCTGCCCCGGTATTTTCCGCCTATTACTCTCATCGATATGCAGGGTATTCTACCAAAAGACCAGCCTCTATCGTTATCCTGAGGAGAAAAACCCCGCCTTTTTGCCCCATTTCTCCCGGTAGAGCTCCAGCAGCAGCTTCTTATATCCAGGGCTGATTTCGGCTCCGTCGAAAAGTGCGGAGACATCCTGTCTCGCGGCAGCCAGAAGCCCGTAATGCTTCACCAGGCTTCCAAAATGAAAGTCAGCGGCCCCTGACTGTCGCACTCCGAGATAGTCTCCGGGACCCCTGATCTCAAGGTCCTTTTCAGCTATGACAAATCCATCATTGCTGCGGCACATGACCTGCAAGCGCTCAACTGACTCCCTGGTCCCGGACCCTGAAGCCATCAGCACGCAAAGTCCGGGATTCCGTCCTCTGCCTACCCTTCCGCGCAGCTGATGCAGCTGGGACAGGCCGAACCTCTCAGCATGTTCAACAATCATAACCGTGGCCGCCGGGACATCGATACCCACCTCCACAACAGTTGTGGTCACCAGCACCTGGACCAGGGCATCCCTGAATCCCAGCATGACCCGCTGTTTCTCCTCTGACCCCATCCTTCCATGCAGCAGTCCGATCCGGGCTGAGTCAAATGCTTCCCGGAGCCTCCCGTGCATTTCAGTCGCGGCATTCAGGTCCCCCTGCTCGGATTCCTCAATCAGGGGACAGACTACAAAGACCTGTTCCCCGCACTTCAGCTTCTCCCTGACCAGGGCATAAACCTCCTCCCTTCCCTGCTCTGTTTTGACTAAAGTCTTTACCGGCTCTCTCCCGGGGGGGAGCTCATCAATCATGGAAATATCAAGATCGCCATACAGAGTCATGGCCAGGCTTCTCGGAATCGGTGTGGCGGTCATCACCAGGATATCCGGATCATATCCCTTGCCTGCGAGCATGGTTCGCTGCACCACTCCAAAGCGGTGCTGTTCATCGATTACCGCCAGGCCCAGGGACTTGAAGGAGACACCCTCCTGGATCAGTGAATGGGTCCCGACAGCCAGCTGAGTCTCTCCGGATGCCAGGCTCTCCAGAAGCCTCTTTCTTTCCGCCCCTTTGACAGAGGAAGAGAGGAAGCCGGCCGTGTATGGTGATTTCTGCAGCAGGGCTGAAAAATTCCGGAAATGCTGTTCAGCCAGAAGTTCGGTTGGGGCCATGAAAGCGGCCTGGAAGCCGCTTTCCATCATCACTATCATTGCCTGGAGCGCAACAATAGTCTTGCCTGAACCGACATCTCCCTGGAGCAGGCGGTTCATTCGATATGGTGAGGCAATATCCTGAACGATTTCCCGGAGAACCCTCTTCTGGGCGGTTGTAGGCCTGAAAGGCAGAACAGCCCTTACCCTCTCCCTCAGCTGCTGGCTGATCCTGATGTTCCTGCCGAAGGAGGGCCGGCGCACCCTGGCCCGGGCCTCTTTCAGCCCAGCCTGGAAAAGAA
>CAZOGT010000315.1:0-3893 GCA_964579015.1 uncultured Acidobacteriota bacterium
TGAGGGCCTGCAGGCGCTGAAGCGGCCAGTCAGTGTCCGGATAATAACCGACAGCTCCTATGTCAAAAACGGGATGGAAAAATGGATGGCCGGATGGAAATCGCGGGACTGGATGCGCAAGACCTCCAACGGCCTGCAGCCGGTAAAAAACGTGGAACTCTGGCAGCAGCTGGACCGCCTTCTCGCAAAGCACTGCGCCTCCTTTGAACACGTAAAGGGGCACAGCGGACACCCTGAGAATGAGCGCTGCGACCAGCTGGCCGTGAGCGCCTACCTGCATCTGCTTAAAGAAGCGGAAAACAGTCGCAGCAATGAAAAATAAAGCCCTTTTTCTGGACCGTGACGGAATAGTTAATGAAGACCATGGCTTTGTAGCCAGGGTTGAAGAGGTTGTTTTCCAGAAAGGGGTCCTGGAGCTGGGGAGGTTTTTTACTGCCAGGGGCTGGAAAATCATTATTGTTTCCAACCAGTCCGGTATTGCCAGGGGATATTTTTCCGGGGAAGACGTCCGGAAGATCCACGAATTCATCAATGAGAAATTAAGTTTTCACAGGATCAGGATTACTGATTTCTATTTTTGTCCCCATTATCCACCTGTAAACGGCCCATGCCGGTGCCGGAAGCCCGAACCGGGGATGATCCTGGAGGCTGCGGAAAAACACTCCATTGACCTTGCCGGCTCAATTATGGTGGGTGACAAGGATTCCGACATGCAGGCAGCTGCCGCCGCCGGAATAGGCAGAAGATATTTCCTTCAGGGCAACTATGCGTATGAGGCCGGTCCAGATGTGAAGGTCATCAGCGGCCTGAGAGAGATTATTGAAATAGAGACTGAATTGTAAATATTTTCCTGTCCGTTGTGGGCTGGAGCCGGAATTTTTTTTCGCCGGCGGGTGATCCAGGGTAGAATACGGGGATGGGACACGTCCGAATTTCAGCGGTATTCCTGGTTGTTTTACTGGTTTTCGCCCCCGGTGTACTGGGGGGCCAGGGTGAGGAACCGACCCCGGCGGCGACCTGTTTTGTGTTCATTGATACCCAGTTCATATGGACGCTGGAAATGGTGCTCAATCCCTATGGCCGGGCGATACCAATCCTGAACATCATAACTCTTTCCAGGGGGGAATGGGATTTCAGGCCTGACCAGGTCATCCTGGTCAACCCGGAAGGGCGGACGGCCGAAGTGGACAGGTTTTCAATGAACACTGGCGTGGAGGATGAACCCTATCTCACCAACTATCTCAAGGTGCTCGGGAACAGTTTTATCGGGGTAGACCTGATCGGGGAGTTCGAGGATTTCAAAGAGCTCAGGGAAGCCGGGATCGAACTGGGCGATAACCTTTTCAGCCTGGCGCCGGTCCATCCCGCGGTATTTGAATCACTGGCCTCCAAGATCAACCAGATTAACGTGGACAGCCCTGATATCAGGGAGGATTACCGGGTCCTGGGTATCAGTTTCTTCGGCAAGAGGGAGCGGGCCGAGCGAGGCTACTGAAGGTCTTTCCTCCCGGTGAAGACATCCGTCTCTCCCTTGATGCTCAGGAATCGAGTTCTCTGCCTATTTCCTCCACGATCCGGGAAGCGGCTTCGGCCGGGTCTGCAGCCTGGGTGATCGGCCTTCCCACCACCAGGTGCCTGGCCCCGCCTGCCACGGCCCGGGCCGGGGTTGTGATCCGGCTCTGGTCATTCAGGTCCGCCCCGGCCGGCCTGATGCCGGGAGTGACAAAGAAAAGGTCTCCGGCCAGGCCGGCCCCCAGGGTTTCAAGTTCCAGGGGGGAGCAGACGATCCCATCCATCCCTGAATGTTCAGCCAGGCGGGCGAGCCTGAGGACCATCTGGTCAATTGGTTCGGACAGCCCAATCCTGCCGGCCTCATCCTGGTTCATGCTGGTAAGGATGGTCACGCCCAGGAGGCGGGGAGCCGGGACCCCCAGGGCTGTCGAGGCCTCCCTGGCAGCCGCCGCGGCCGCGGACATCATTCCCGGCCCTCCCAGGGCATGGACTGTCAGGAGGCTCACCTCGAGCCTGGTTGCCTCATGTACTGCCCTGGCCACGGTATTGGGAATGTCATGGAGTTTGAGGTCGAGAAAGACCCTGCCTCCCATCGCATTGATGGTTCTGACAATTTCAGGGCCGTACGCGGTAAAGAGCTGCAGGCCTATCTTGAAATAACCGACCTTCCCGGCAAGTTTTTTCGTCAGCCCGACGGCTTCATCCCTGCCTGGTACGTCCAGGGCGACTATCAGGTAATCTTTGGGATCCACGCTGTTGTTTTTCATGGTTTTCTGTGCTCGCACCATTTCTTTATAAAGGGCCGGTCCCGGCTAATAGTAGAGAAAGCCTTCCGGCCCGGGAAGCTCCAGGGACCCGATCAGCTCCTTGATGTCAGCGATATCCTTGTCCAGGCAGAATTTCTCCAGTCCTTTGATAATGTTGACCGAGGCGAGGGGGTCGATGAAATTGGCGGTGCCGATCTGGACGGCCGACGCCCCGGCTATTATGAATTCCAGGGCATCCCTGGCAGTGACAATGCCGCCGATGCCCACGACCGGAATGGACACGGCCCGGGAAGCCTGGTATACCATGCGCACAGCCAGGGGCCTGATGGCCGGTCCTGAAAGCCCGCCGATGACATTGGAGAGCATCGGCCTCCTCTTGTTGACGTCAATCGACATTCCTACAAAGGTATTGACCATGGTCAGGGCGTCTGCCCCTGCATCCTCACAGGCCCTGGCAAACAGGGTGATGTCTGTGACATTAGGGGAAAGCTTGATCCAGACGGGCTTGGATGAAACCTTTTTAACCGCCCTGGTTACCTGTGCCGCCATTTCAGGGTCCTGGCTGAATTGAATCCCTCCATGGGTTACATTGGGGCAGGAGATGTTGATTTCGTAGGCGCTGACCTTGTCACAGGGATTGAGTTTTTCAGCCATGGCTACGAATTCATCGATACTCCCTCCGAGGATGTTGGCGATCACATGGCAGTCGAAGGGTTCCAGCCGGGGAAGCTTTTCGTCGATGAAAGACTGGATCCCGACGTTTTCCAGGCCAATGGCATTCAGCATCCCGGAGGGGGTCTCAATGATCCTGCCGGGGTTGTTGCCGGCCCTTGGCTCCAGGGAAATGCCCTTGGTACAGATCCCCCCAAGCAGGGAAAGGTCAAAAAAAGGAGAGAATTCGACCCCGTAGCCGAAGGTCCCGGATGCGGTGATCACCGGGTTCTTGAAGTTCAGGCCGGAGACCTGTACGGTGAGGTCAGGGTTTTTAGCCATTTTCCTTCCCCTTGTCCCCATGGAAATCCTCCCAGATAAACTCGCGGGCGTCAAAAACCGGGCCATGGGTGCAGGCCAGGCGATTTCCCCGGACCGTCTTGACCGCACATCCCAGGCAGACCCCGAACCCGCAGGCCATTTTGATTTCAACAGATATCTGGCAGGGAATAGTCCGCTCCGCCGCCAGGGCGCTGACCGCCTGCATCATGGGATTGGGGCCGCAGGCATAAATGTTTAATGCTTTTCCTTCCAGCCCGGACAGGACCTGCAGCAGGGCTCCCGTGACCAGTCCCCTGTATCCTGAGCTTCCGTCCTCGGCAGCGGTGTGAAGAGGGATGTTCAGGGCCCTGAAATCTTCCAGTCCGGCCAGGTCCGAGGAACTTTTTCCCCCATAAACCAGGCAGACCTCCTCTCCCCTGTTTCGGAGTTCCCTGGCCAGCAGGTAGACCGAAGCGATTCCCGATCCCCCCGCGGCGATAATGCTGCATGTTCCGGCAGCCCGCTCCAGGTCAAACCCGTTGCCCAGGGGGCCGACCAGGTTCAGCCTGTTTCCAGGGGCGACCTGGCAGATTTTCCTGGTACCGTCTCCTTCTATCCTGACAAGCAGGCTGAAGCTGTCAT
>CAZOGT010000316.1:0-3867 GCA_964579015.1 uncultured Acidobacteriota bacterium
GGGCCAACAAGGGTGACCTGGGCCTGGGAGGGCACATATCTTCTTTTGCCTCCTCAGCCACCCTTTATGAAGTAGGCTTTAATCACTTTTTCCGGGGGAATGACCATGAAGGAGGCGGAGACCAGGTATTCTTCCAGGGGCACAGTTCCCCGGGAATCTATTCCAGGGCTTTTCTCGAGGGGAGGTTGACAGAGAGTGATCTCGCCAATTTCAGACGGGACCTGGCCCCTGAAGGCGGACTCTCTTCCTATCCTCATCCCTGGCTGATGCCTGATTTCTGGCAGTTTCCAACCGTTTCCATGGGACTGGGCCCGCTTCTGGCCATTTACCAGGCCCGGTTCAACCGGTACCTTGAGAACCGGGGCCTCATAAGCCCTTCCGAATCCAGGGTATGGGCCTTTCTCGGCGATGGGGAGACTGATGAGCCCGAGAGCCTGGGATCCCTCAACCTGGCCTTCAGGGAAGGCCTGGATAACCTCATTTTTGTTGTGAACTGCAACCTGCAGAGGCTTGACGGGCCGGTGCGGGGCAACGGCAAGATCATCCAGGATCTGGAGGGTGTTTTTCGGGGATCAGGCTGGAATGTGATCAAGGTGATCTGGGGAAGCGAATGGGATCCTTTGTTAGAGAAGGACTCCCGGGGAATGCTCCTAAGGCGCATGGAAGAGGTTGTTGACGGACAGTACCAGAAGTACAGCGTCGAAGACGGATCGTTTATCAGGAAGGATTTTTTCGGGAAGTATCCGGAATTGGAAGCTATGGTGGAGGACCTCTCCGATGAGGAGATTCGCAAGCTGAAGCGGGGCGGGCATGATCCGCACAAGGTTTTTGCCGCCTACAAGGCAGCCGTCGACCATAAGGGCGCGCCCACTGTAATACTGGCCAAGACCATCAAGGGATACGGTCTGGGTGAAGCCGGGGAAGGGAAGAACATCAGCCACCAGCAGAAAAAGCTGAACCTGGATGAGTTGAAGGAATTCCGCGACAGGTTCGATATCCCGGTCGCTGACGAGAATCTTGAAGAGACCCCCTTTTTCAAGCCTGCCGACGACAGCCCGGAGATTGAATATATCAGGAAGAATCGCAAGAAATTGGGCGGATACCTGCCGGAGCGGAGGGTGAAGGCCGGACCTTTGAAGGCCCCTTCGGAAGAGCTTTTCAGGGAATTTTACAGCGGGACCAAGGGCCGCGAGGTTTCCACGACCATGGTGCTGGTGAGGATGATTGCCAAGCTGCTCAGGGACAAGGAGTTCGGCAAGCTTATTGTGCCGATTGTGCCGGATGAGGCCCGCACCTTCGGTCTCGAATCCCTTTTTGCTCAAGTGGGTATCTATTCCAGCAAAGGACAGCTCTATGACCCGGTTGATGCCAGCGCCCTGATGTATTACCGGGAATCCAAAACCGGGCAGATACTGGAAGAGGGGATCACAGAGGCCGGTTCGATGTGTTCCTTCATTTCGGCCGGCACCGCCTATGCCAGCCACGGCGTCCAGACCGTTCCCTTTTTCCTGTTCTACTCCATGTTCGGCTTCCAGAGGATCGGAGACCTGATCTGGCTGGCCGGGGATATCCGGGCCCGGGGCTTCCTGGTCGGGGCCACTGCCGGGAGGACCACCCTGGCCGGAGAGGGGCTCCAGCATTGTGACGGAAACAGCATCCTCTACGCCTACCCCTATCCCAGGGTCAGGGCCTGGGACCCATCGTTCGCTTATGAAATTGCCGTGATCGTCAGGGAAGGGATCAAGGACATGTATGAAGAGGAGAATGACCGCCTCTACTACATCACCGTCGGCAATGAAAACTATCCCCAGCCCCCGATGCCTGAAGGCCAGGATGAGGAGTCGGTAAAAGAAGGAATCATGAAGGGCCTCTACAGGTTCAGTTCTTCCCCTGACACCGACTCAGGCCTGAGGGTCGATCTTTTCGGCAGCGGGGCCATCATGAACCGGGTCCTGGAGGCAGGTGAAATCCTGGAAGCGGAATACGGCATAGCCTCCGACATCTGGAGCGTCACCAGCTACAAGGAGCTGTACCTTTCCGGACTGGATGCTGAGAGGTGGAATGTGAGGCACCCGGGTGAAGAAGAGAAGCATTGCTGGATATCAGAAGCAATGGGTAAGGGGACGGGTGTGACCGTAGCTGCTTCAGATTACGTGAAAGCCCTGCCTGAATCGGTTTCCAAGTGGGTTCCCGGAAGGCTTATTTCACTGGGAACCGACGGTTTCGGGAGAAGCGATGCACGCCCTGATCTTCGCGATTTCTTTGAGGTTGATGCGCGCCACATCGTCATGGCGGCATTGAGCGGGTTGAGCCGGGAAGGAAAGATGCCTGAGAAAAAGGTCATCGATGCCATGAAGAACATGGGGCTGGACCCGGAAAAGATCAATCCCTACGACATGTAATTGAAAGATAAGAGGAGAGAAAAATGGCTGGCAAATTTGTGCTTCCCGAGCTTGGTGAAGGTGTTGAGAAGGGAGATATCGTTTCCATATCAGTTTCAGCAGGAGATGTCGTTGAGCCCGGCCAGTCTGTTATGGAGCTGGAAACGGACAAGGCAACTGTAGACGTTCCTTTTGAAGAAGGGGGGAAGATTACCGAGATACTGGTTTCAGTAGGGGATACTGTGGACATCGGAGCCCATCTTTTCAGCTATGACTCTTCCTCGGGGGATGAGGGGGAGGAGGAGCCTGCCGAGGAAAAAGAGGAAAAGTCTGAGAAGCCTGAAAAGAGCAAAAAGACCGAGAAGAAAAAAGACACCGAGGGGGATGAAAAGCCTGAAAAGCCTGAAGAGCCTGAAAAAACGGATGCCTCCGAGGAGGATGACAAGGAGGAGGAACCTGAAAAGGGGGATGGCGGACACATTCCCGCCGGCCCGGCTGCCCGCCGAGTTGCCAGGGAGAAGAATGTTGACCTCTCCAGTGTCGAGGGTTCCGGGAAAAGAGGAAGAATAACGGTTGAAGATGTAGAAGCTTTTGCCTCCGGGAAAGAGGAAAGTGAACGCCCCGAAGCAGCTCCTCCGGCAGTTGTCAGGTTGCCGGATTTTTCAAAGTTCGGCGAAGTGACCAGGGAGCCGTTCAGCAATGTCCGCCGCGCCACTGCCAGGCACCTGAGCCTTTCCTGGACCACAGCGCCGCATGTCACCCAGCACAGCCTGGTTAATGTTACGGAGCTGGAGGCCTGGAGGAACAGGAACGCCCGGTTCGTTGAGAAGGCCGGAGGCAAGCTGACTGTTACGGCTGTAATTGTCAAGGTCGTGGCCCAGGCCCTGCGCAGGTTCCAGAATATCAATGCCAGTATCGACATGGAGCGGGAGGAGGTCATCCTCAAGCATTATGTAAATATCGGGATCGCCGTGGACACTCCGAGGGGGCTCCTGGTGCCGGTCATGAGGGACGTGGACAAGAAGAGCATTACCGAGATAGCCGTTGAGATCGGGGAGATTTCCGGCCGGGCCCGGGATGGGAAGACAGGGCTGGAGGAGCTGTCCGGTGGATGTTTCACGGTAACCAATCTCGGGGGCATAGGCGGACATTTTTTCACACCGATCCTGAACCACCCTGAGGCCGCCATTCTCGGGGTTTCCCGCAGCCGGATCGAGCCGGTGTACCAGGATGGGGAATTCGTGGCTGCCGAGATCCTGCCGCTCTCCCTCTCTTATGACCATCGGCTGGTCGACGGGGCTGATGCCGCCCGTTTCGTTAAGTGGATATCGGATGCGCTTGAGAATCCGATGAGCATACTGCTGTAGGACAAAACCAGGAGGTAAAGTCCTGAAATAAAGTTGACACTTTTTTGATACTGTGGAGTTCTAGGTTTGCGGCTCGCTTTCGCTCGCAGGTCCGAGGATCGGACCTGCCACAATCGTCA
>CAZOGT010000317.1:0-3858 GCA_964579015.1 uncultured Acidobacteriota bacterium
ATACCGATACCGACGCCGACCCCGACCGATTCCCTCAATCATGTCCGGGATCGTGTCCGATGATCGTGACCTCAGCAGGCTTACGCTTCCTCCCACTGCTTCCGGATCAGGTCCGCGGCCGCGGGGATGGTGACCAGGGGGTCCCCAACTGATCCGCATTCGAGGCTGACATAGTCCTGATAATTGATCTCTTTCAGGCCGCGGAACCCGTCAACGTAATTATCTCCCTCGTCTTCTCCCGGCATCTTGCGGTTTTTCCGGCTCGCAATATGAACATGATGGAGGTTGTCTCCGCCGGAGATAAAAGCTCCCCGGTCACTGGTCTCCTCCCAGGTCATGTGCCAGAAGTCCCCCATTACCGAGACACCGGGGCCCTCGACATCCCGGGCGATTGCGGCGCCATCGGCCACCAGGCGGCAGAAATGGCATTCCCTGCGGTTAAGCGGCTCAATCAGGAGCCTGGTCCCATGGCTGTCCGCGAATTCTCCCAGTTCCTTGAGCTGCTCCACCAGGACCTCCCGGGCTTCCCAGTGGGGTAGCGACTCCTGGCGGGTAAAGGCAGGCACAAAGATGAACCCGGTGGACTCGAGCTCTCCGGCGGCAACCAGGATTTCCTTCATTGATTCCCTGCACTGCTCCCTGATCTTCGGGTCCGGGGAGATCAGCCATCCTTCGAACCCGGCACAGATGGCGCTGACTTTTATCTCCCGGCCGGCCAGGGCGTCCTGGATCTCCACGACTCTTCCCGGAAGCCCCTTGCCCCCGATTTCAATTCCGACATATCCCGCGGCCTCGAGAAAATCGAGCTTGGCAGCCAGCCCCTCCTGGGGACAGCGGCTCTCCTGGCAGGACAGCTTCAGGACAGCGGTGCTTGTTTCTTCAGGCACAGCCGCGACTTCCGGAGACTGGCTTTGGCAGCCATAAGCCGCGGCAGCGGCACCTGCGGTGGACACTTGCAAAAAATTCCTTCTGTTTACTTTCATGATCGTTTCAATCTACCAGAGAAGATGGGAAGAATACAGATTTCAGGGCCATGTTCACTGAAAATTTCGCTTGAAGGCTGTCCTGTTTTGACTGATCATTAGTAATGCAGGTATTGTTACAGGCAAACCGGAGACAATCAGAAACAGGTTAACCAGATCAGGAATTCATTATGAAAAAAACGCTATTCTTGCTTATCGTCACCTTAATGGCAGCTCTTGTTGCCCAACCGCTGTTTTCACAGGATTTCGAGTTCATGCCGGGAGCAGAGTACGACCCGTCAATCCCCACCCTCAAAGAGGTGGCAGGTCATAGTACCGGTGATAAGATCACCTCCATTGCCGACATGGAAAAATACCTGCAGGCGCTGGAAGAGGCGTCACCCATGGTCAGGCTCTTTCCCTACGCTGAAAGCTGGGAAGGCAGGACCCTTTACTACGCGGTGGTTTCCTCAGAAGAGAACATGGGACGGCTTGATGCCATAAAATCAGACATCCGGAAGCTGGCTTTCCCGGGCAGTGAAGGGGCGGAAGACCTTATCAGCAGGATGCCCGCGATAACCTGGCTGGCCAACGGAGTCCACGGAAACGAGATTTCAGGGCCTGAAGCAGCGCTCCTGACCATCTATCACCTGCTGGCATCCAGGAACGACCCGCTGACCAGGAATATCCTGGACAACAGTATTGCCATCATCGATCCCTACCAGAACCCGGACGGCAGGGAGCGTTTCATCAATTGCTTTACCCAGCTGGTCGGGCGCTGGCCTGACGCGGACCCCCAGGCAGCCGAGCATAATGAAACCTGGCCCGGGGGAAGGTTCAACCATTACCTCTTCGACATGAACCGCGACTGGTTCGCAATGACCCAGCCGGAGACCAGGGGACGGGTGGAGATTTACCAGGAATGGTACCCCCATGTCATGGCCGACCTGCATGAAATGGGCGGGGACTCCACCTACTATTTCGCGCCCCCCGCGATTCCCCTCAACCCTGAAATCACCAGCGAACAGGTCGACTGGCTGACCAGGATCGGGCGCAATAACGCGGAATGGTTCGACAAGATGCGTTTTGATTATTTCACCCGCGAGGTGTTCGACTCCTTCTACCCGGGATATGGTGAAGGCTGGCCGATGTTCCAGGGAACCATCGGAATGACCTATGAACAGGCTTCAGTCCGCGGGATGGTCAGGGACCGCTCCGACGGGACTACCCTGCATTACCGCAATTCCGTGCAGCACCAGTTCATTGCTTCGATTTCAACCCTGGAGGCCGCCGCCTCCAACCGTGAACAACTGGTGCGCTATTTCTACAACTACCGGAAAAACGCGGCGGAAGGGAATGTCCCGCGGGAGGTAAAGGAAATAATCCTGGCCGAAGGGCCTGATCCTGCCAGGACCATGAAGCTGGTCAACAACCTCAGGGACCAGGGCATCGAGGTGCTGAGGGCCTCCTCCGCGTTCAGCAATCCCCAGGCCAGAGACTATTACACTGATGAATTCACTGATACCCGGTTTCCGGCCGGATCATATATCATTCCGCTCAGCCAGCCCGCGGGGCACCTGGCCGCTACCCTGCTTATGCGGCACACCCCCCAGGGCGAAAAATTCATTGAAATCCAGAAGCAGAGAAGGGAGAAGGGGCTGGGAGACCAGATATATGACCTGACGGCCTGGTCCCTGCCGCTGCTCTATGGCCTGGAGGCCTGGGAGACCGCTGTATCCTCAACGACGGACGCTCAAGCCATCGGGGCTAAGCTCAACGCGGAGGGCCGCGTCGTCGGCGGAGAAGCCTCCCTGGCTTACCTGGTTCCCTGGGGGACCGGCCCTTCGGCAAAGCTGCTGGCAGAACTCTTCAGGCGCGATATCAGGGTGTTCGCTTCAGACCTGCCCTTCACCACCCTCGACCGCCGGTTTCCGGCCGGGTCCCTGATCATCAAGACCAAAGGGAATCCTGAAGACCTTTTCCAGCAGATTTCAGAAGCATCCTCAAGCACCGGGGCCACGGTCTATGCCACCGGATCCGCCTGGGTGGAATCAGGGCCCAATTTCGGGAGCAACAACGTGGTCTACCTGGAGAAGCCCAGTATCGCGCTGCTCTGGGACCTGCCCACCAACCCTACGGCTGCCGGCGCCACCAGGTTCATCCTGGAACAGCAGTACGGATACCCGGTGACACTGATCCAGGGCATGAACCTGGCCCGTTTTGACCTGTCCGCTTACAACGTGCTTATCATGCCCCCTACCTACGGGTACGCGGGAAGCCCCAGCGCCATACTGGGGAGCAGGGGAATAAGCAGGATCAAGGATTGGGTCAGAAGCGGAGGGACCCTGGTGGCACTCGGGTCCTCCACTGAATTCCTTGCGGAAGAGGAAGTAGGGCTGCTGTCAACCAGGCCTGAATTCAAGAAAGAGCCCGGGGCTGATGAGTCAAAGGAGGAGTCCACGGACAAGTCAATGCCTGACAATATCCCGGGAGCTTTCCTGCGGATAACCCTGGACAATTCCCACTGGCTGGCTTTCGGATACGGCGAAAAGAGCCAGGTGCTGGTGGACAGCAACCGCATCTTCACCCCCCTGAAGAGCGGATCCGGCCGGAACGTGGCCCTTTACCATGATGATCCCGACAAGGTGATGGTCAGCGGCTTCGCCTGGGAGGAATCCCTGCAGCAGATTGCGGGAAAGGCCTGCATAATCCATCAGACCTCCGGATCCGGAAACGTGGTGGCCTTCTCTGAAGACCCGAACTACCGGGCTTTCCAGGACGGGGCCAACCTCCTCTTTCTCAATGCCGTCTTCTTCGGGCCAGGACATTAGGATTGACGATTGTAGTCGGAAACTGCCAGTTTCCTCTCCCGAAGGGAGCCGGCCCTATTGCCCTG
>CAZOGT010000318.1:0-3834 GCA_964579015.1 uncultured Acidobacteriota bacterium
GCGCCCGGCCTAATACCGGTAATAATAATGATCCCTGTCCAGGGCAATATCTTCAATAGCCGCTGCTACCAGGGAAGCCACTTTCCTTCGCAGGAATACCGCGCTCCCTTCCCTGGTGGCGTAGAGCCGACTGGTAAACAGCACCAGCACGGTCTCGGAATAAGGATCTATCCACACCGAGGTTCCGGTAAACCCGGTATGGCCGAATGACCCGACAGGGAAAAGGTCGCCCCGGTTGCTGCTGAACCTGGTCTCTATATCAAAGCCCAGTCCCCGCCAGTCGCCTTTGCCGTAAGGGGTCTGGGGTGTCGTCATTTTCAGCACCGACATGGGGGAAAGAAGACGGGTTTCACCGTAAACCCCTCCCTGCAGGATCATCTGGGCCCAGACAAGGGTGTCCTCAGCGGTTGAGAAGAGCCCGGCATGACCAGCCACGCCTCCCATCCTGAAGGTGGTGGGATCATGCACCTGTCCCCGCAGCAGGATTCCGTCCCGGACCTCGGTAGGGGCTATCCTGGGCACCAGCGAGGGATCAGGGAGATACCCGGTGGACCTCAGGCCCAGGGGTTCAAAAATCCGTTTCCTCGCAAATTCGTCGAGCGTCTCCCCGGAGATCACCCTCACCAGTTCACCCAGCATGAAAAAATTTATATCGCTGTATATGAATTCCTCCCCGGGCCGGGCATCAGGCCTCTCCCGGCAGGCCAGCTCAATGGCCTTCTCGTATCCCTCCCACTCAAAATCGAGGTCCAGGTCAGGACGGAGCCCCGAATAGTGGGTCAGCAGCTGCAATATCGTAATATTCTGCTTTCCGCGGTTTCCAAACTTGGGAATATACTTGGACAGTGGGTCCTGGAGGGATATCTTCCCCTCCTCCACCAGCATCATGATGGAAGTGGCGGTTACCATGACCTTGGTGATGGAGGCCATGTCAAAAACAGTATCAAAGGTAAGGTCTTCTCTTTCAGGCTCAACGGCCCTGATGCCGAAAACCTTCCGGTAAACAACCTTTCCTTTCCTGGCGACCATCACCACCGCCCCGGGGATCTCCTGGTCCTCCATGGACTGCAGGATTACCGTCTCTACCAGGTTGAGCTTATCAACATTGAAACCCAGGGCTCCGGGATCCCCCTCCTGCAGCACCTGGGCCGGCAGGCCGGTTGAAAACAAGATGAACAGAAGGGGCAGAAGCAGGATATTCCTAATAATTGCAGCCATGACGTTCTCCAGGTTATCGTTAATGTTCAAATCTTCACAGGCCCGAAGGGGAAATCCGCCCTCCCGCCAGAGGGACTCAGGCAGCTTGGCATGCGGCTCCCTCCAACCTGCTCTTATTCATCCCATAATGCTATTCCATCCGGAATCTGCCCTGTCCTGAGCCTGGTTTTAACCGCCCACCGCGTCAGGTCAATAACCGTTATCAGGTCAGCATTTCCGCTCGCCACATAACAGAGGGAAGAGTCCGGCTCCACGCAGATGGCAGCCGGAACCGGCTTCAGCTCACCCTGGATTTCAGGGGTGTTTCTTTCAGCGGCGGAATAGTCCAGGGGAATCCTGAGCTCTTCCAGCCTGCTGCGCGCATCAAACACGGCTACTTCGCTGGTCAGGGAAATCGAGACCAGCACATGGAGGCCGTCCGGGGTGAACACAGCCCTGAGCGGGGCACCGGGACAGGGCAATTTTTCCACGATTTCCAGTGTCTCAGTGTCCAGGACAGAAATGGAATCGCCGCCCCGCTCCGCTACCCATACCTCCCTCCCGTCGGGAGAAATCGCCATTCCTTCGGGATTGACCCCGGTATATACCATCTTCAGTCCACTGATGCTGTCCAGGTCGTAGACATTGACCGTGTTGCTCATGACATTGGAAACGAATACCTGGTTCCTTTCTTCATTCAGGACAACCAGGTGCGGCATTTCCTGCAGGGTCCGCATCGATTGTTCGATCTCTCCCGTCTCACTATTCACAATCAGGATTCTCTTGCTGTCCTCGGCGACTACCGCGACCCTCTCGTTGTCCGCCAGGAACACAACGCCATGGGGGGTCCTGATCCGCGGGAGGTCAATGAACCCGGTCAGCCTCAACCGGGAAAGGTCGATTAGAGTAAGGCTCGAGCCTGGATTGTAACGGTTCCCGTAATTGCTGACCACCGCTTTTCCCCGGCTGTTCACAGTGATCTCGTGCGGGCCGATCCCCGTCAGGATCTCCCCCATGATCCGGTAATTCCGCCGGTCGATCACGGTCACGGTATTGTCACCCTTGTTGACCACGGCCAGCACTTTTTTCCCGGGGATTTCCCTGGAATCCCCTTCCCTGTCAACGCAGGCCGGCAACAGTAAAGAAACAGCCAGGAGCGTTGTCGCGAGGATAAATCCTTGGATCTTCATAAATCTCTTTCCGCTGCAGATACAGAATAGTAAACTTGTGGTAACAATTGACCAGGGATACCTGCACTGTCTATTGTAACCATAAACTTTTTTGCAGATTACCATAAATGTATGCTCAATTACTGATCCGGACCAGGGAGATTAAACATGCATCTGAAACAGATTTTCACCTCGCTCTCATTCCTGCTGCTCATGGCAGCTGGATTGTCTTGCGCCGGCTTGGAAACAGCTGCCCCGCCCCCCTTGAAACAGGCTGAACTGCGGACCGGGGCCGACCAGTTATTCGAAGAGCCCTGCTATTCATGGATCAAAGGGAAAGGCATCGGGCTGATCACCAACCAGACCGGCGTGGACAGCGAGTTGACCGGCCTGCCGGAACTCCTCTCCGGCCGCGACGACATGAAGCTCACAGCCCTTTTCGGCCCGGAGCACGGGATCTACGGGGAAGCACAGGCAGGTGAGAAGGTCACCGGCCGCTCCAACATCTACAGCCTGTACGGTGAAACCAGTTCCCCTACCCCCGAAATGCTGGAGGGAGTCGACGTACTGATCTACGACATCCAGGATGTCGGGGCCAGGTTCTACACCTTCATCTCGACCATGTACGAGTGCATGGAGTCAGCCTCCGGCACAGGAATTGTGTTTATTGTCCTTGACAGGCCCAACCCGATTGGGGGCAGCAAGGTGGAGGGCCCGGTACTGGAAGAAGGATTTGAATCGTTCGTCGGGATCCACGCGATTCCCAACCGCTACGGAATGACGGCCGGGGAAATGGCCATGCTCCTGAAGGAAGAGACCGGGCTCCAGCTCGACCTGAGGGTGGTCCCGGTCAAGGGATGGAAACGGGACCGGGATTTCTCCGATTACGGTGAACAATGGATCAATCCTTCCCCCAACATGCCCGGGTTCAAGGCCGCCCTGGCCTATCCCGGATTCTGCCTGGTGGAAGGCACCGGTGTCTCCGAAGGAAGGGGTACAACCAGGCCTTTCGAGATGTTCGGCGCCCCCTGGATAGACTCCCTGGAGCTGGCTGAAAAGCTGAACAGCCTCGCCCTCCCGGGCGTCAAATTCCGGCCGCAGATGTTCACACCCACTTTTTCCAAATACCAGGGGGAATCCTGCGGCGGGGTGCAGCTCCATATCACGGATAATGATTCCTTTCGTCCTGTGACCGCGGCCCTCCACTTTATCAGGACCGTGAGGGAGCTCTACCCGGAAGAATTCAGCTTCAGGGAAGAAGGCTTTGACAGGCTCTGCGGGAACAGCTGGGTCAGGGAAATGCTTCAGGACGGTGCGGAGGTGGAGACAATTGCCTCAAGGTGGCAGGAAAGGCTGGAGGAATTCAAAGCAACAAGGGAGAAATACCTCCTCTACCGGGATTAACGGCTGCCGAAGGTGAGGAGCCGACACTCGAAAGGGAGATTTCCAGTCCGGAGAATACCATGAA
>CAZOGT010000319.1:0-3823 GCA_964579015.1 uncultured Acidobacteriota bacterium
AATTTTACGGCTGCCCCTTCCGGCACGTTTGCCACGCGGGACGGGTACCTGAACATCGCTGCCAACAAACAGGAGCAGTGGGAGGCAGTCACCGAACTGCTGGGGCTTCCTGAACTCAGGACCGACCCGAGGTTCGAAGAACGTGACGCCCGCAAACAGCACCGGAAAGAACTCACCCCCATCCTGGAAAAAAAGCTCAGGCAGGAAGATACCGCCTACTGGGTCGAGGAATTCAACAAGAAAGGCGTCCCCGCAGGCGCCATCATCTCGATGCAGGAGGCCCTGAAAGCCCCACAGATTGAATTCCGGGAAACCCTGGAGGCGATCAATGAAGAAGGCATCGGGCTTCTTAAACTCTTCAACCTTACAGCCAAGTTCGAGAAAACACCAGGGAAAGTGGAATCTCCGCCGCCACGGCTCTCAGCCCACACTTCTGAAATACTAAACAGGATCGGCTATACCGACGAGGACATTGAAGACCTTAAAAAGCACGGTGTGATTTAATGCGTTTTGAGTTGAATCGACCCTTGTCCCGGGTTGACCGCCGCTCATCCCTTCATCAGGCGCTTCCTGGTATAGGCGATAAGACCGCCGGCTTCAACAATTGACTTCCTGGACTCAGGCATGGGCTTTACGGAGAACTGTTTTCCGGTTGACTTGTTGAGGACCCTGGTATCGGTGACCTCCAAGTCATCTCCTTCATCTGCCTCTATATCCGGGCAATCTACGGTCTTCAGGCCCAGGTTTATTGAATTCTGAAGAAAAATCCTGGAAAAGCCCCGTGCCACGACAATAAGGTTGTGGCCCTTCAAAGTTGAAGCCGCCTGCTCTCTCGAAGACCCGCTCCCGAAATTATATCCGCCGAGGATGATGTCTCCGGGATCGAAATCCCCGGCCCTGAGCCGTTTATTCAGGGCCTCATCATCGGCAAAAGCGAATTCCGGGGTCTCTGCGGGAAGAACTGTAGCCATGAACCGGCCGGGATAAATTATGTCAGTGGAAACGTCATCACCAAATTTCCTGATTACTTTACCCATACTTTTACACTCCCTCCCTCGGGTCAGTTATCACTCCGCTCAGGGAGCTTCGCGCCGCTGTTTCCGGAGAGCAGAGATAGACCTCCGCCCTTGGGTTTCCCATGCGCCCTTTGAAGTTCCGGTTTGTGGTTGAAAGCGCGGTCTCGCCGTCAGCCAGGGCTCCCTGGTGGATTCCAAGGCAGCAGCCGCATCCGGGATTCATAACCGTAGCCCCGGAATTGATAAGTGCCTCTATGTATCCTCTGGCCAGGGCTTCCCTGTAAATCCTCCACGTAGCCGGGAATACCAGAAGCCTTACTCCGCTGGCGATTGTCCGGCCGCTCAAAATCCGGCAGGCAGCCGCGAGGTCGTCAAGCCTGCCGTTGGTGCAGGAGCCAATAACCACCTGGTGAACAGGCTTTCCGGCGGCTTCCCGGACCGGGACCACATTATCAACCCGGTGAGGACAGGCAATCTGGGGTTCAAGTGCGGATACATCTATTTCAAGCACCCTGGAATACTCGGCATCGTCATCGGGCCCCATGCATTCAACAGGGCCCCTGACTCCAGCCGTTTCCCTGAGGTAGGCAACGGTCTCCCCGTCGGGAGGGACAATGCCGGATGTAGCCCCGGCTTCAACAGCCATATTACAGATGGTCAACCTGCCTGAAGTAGACATGCGGCCAATAGTCGATCCATGGTATTCCAGAACCTTGAAGTTGGCCCCCTCCGCCGATAGTTCGCCTATAACTTTAAGAATTAGATCCTTAGGGGCTGTGAATTCAGGAAATTCTCCATTTACAACTACCTTGATTGTTTCGGGGACCTCCACGTTCAGTACGCAACCCAGTGCCCATACGGAAGCCATTTCCGTAGCGCCTATACCGAAGGCAAAGCTTCCAAGAGCCCCGTGACTGGTAGTGTGTGAATCAGTGCCGGTTACCAGCATGCCGGGATGCACATACCCATTTTCAGGGAGGATCTGGTGGCAGATTCCGCCCTGATCTCCCCTGAGGTCATGAAATTTTTTTATGCCCTGGGATGAGACAAATTCCCTGATCTTTTTCTGGTTATTGGCGGTCTTGGAACTCTCAGCCGGGACTCGATGATCAAAAATAATGGCAATTTTCTCAGGATCCCATACCCTCGCTTCTTTACCGGTTCCCTCAAAAATTTCCTGAAACTGGTTGATAACCAGGGCCGCGTTTTCATGGGACATCGCCAGGTCAACCGCCGGCTCGACCACGCTTCCGACCTCGACAAAATCCCTGACACAGGCCCTGGCCAGAATCTTCTGAACAATTGTCATGCTCACCTTGCTTACTCCTTAATGGGCAGTATGAAGCTTACTCAATGCCCCTGTTGCGCGGTCCTATCCTGGATTCACAGTTTCCCGGCAACGGCTTCGGCCATTTCAATGGTAGTGCTGGATCCACCCATATCGTAGGTTTTGACTTTCCCTTCAGCTATTACCTCTCCCACGGCGCGGTCGACACCGGCAGCCATTTCAGTCTCCCCCAGCCACTCGAGCATCATTTTCGAGGCTAGAATCGTGGCAATCGGATTGACTTTATACATCCCGGCATATTTGGGAGCGGAGCCATGGGTCGGCTCAAACACGGCCAGGGTGTCGCCGATGTTGCCGGAACAGGCAAAACCAAGCCCTCCTACCATCTGGGCGCACAAGTCGGAAATGATGTCCCCGTAAAGATTAGGTGCGACCAGTACGTCATAGTTGAAAGGATTTTTCAGCAGCCACATGGTCATGGCATCAATGTTAGCCTCATCAAAATTGATACCAGGGTATTCCGAAGCTACTTCCCTGGCAACTTCCAGGAACAGTCCATCTGTGGCCCTTACAACATTGGCTTTATGAACCGCGGTAACTCTTTTTCTTCCTTGCTTGACGGCAAATTCAAACGCCGCCCTGACAATTTTCTCGGAACCCTTCCTGGTGTTGATCTTGCACGAGACGGCATAGTCTTCAGGCGGAAGTTCCGCAAACCGGTTGAAAGCGGCTGAAACCCTGGCCAGGGTGGCTGAAACTTCATCCGGCACCGGACTGAACTCAACCCCTGAATAAAGGTCTTCGGTATTCTCCCTGAAAACTACCAGGTCAATCCCCTCCTTATAGTTCAGGGGATTCCCTTTATAGGCCCGGCACGGCCTCAGGCAGCTATAGAGGTCAAATTCCTGGCGCATCCTGACAATAGGCGATCGGTACAAAAGCCCCTTGCCCCTGAGCCCGGGCGCGAGTTCAGCCTCGGCAGCCCTGGCTGGCTTGGATGTAATGGCCCCAAAAAGGGCGGCATCCACTTCCCTGAGGAGCTGGATGGTCCTTGCGGGAAGCGCGTCTCCCTCCCGGCACCAAAGCTCCCAGCCTATGTCTCCGTCAACATATTCTGCATCAAGCTGCAGCTTATCAAGGACAATCCTTGCGGCCTGGCATATCTCAACACCAACTCCATCACCCGGCAACCAGGCAATCCTGTATCTGGCCATGTAACCCTCCCGAAAAAAGTGTCTAATTGACGAAATCTAATTTGAAAAAACGTTTTCAGTATCCGGTTAATGTAACACCGGAGGCTGAAATTGGAAATACAATTCGATGGAATATTGAGGAAAATAGGCGCCCCTGATCAAGTCCGCTCAACCCCTCGTCTGGAGAGCGGTGCTCCCGAACCGGAGGTTCGGGGAAACCCCAGGTAACGTCGCACCTGCCGGGATGCAAGCTCATAGCGACGGTCACCTTGAAGTGAGATCGGAGATGTGAGATTTTCGAACTTCCGACCCCGATAGCGATACCG
>CAZOGT010000320.1:0-3820 GCA_964579015.1 uncultured Acidobacteriota bacterium
CATCGAAAAGATAGTGGGAATAATGGGGTCCGGGAGAAGACTCAGGATGATACTGCACGGCGATAAGATGGAATTCCCTGTGGCGGAAACCTTCCAGGGTCTGGTCATTCAGGTTCAGGTGAGTCAGTTCCACTGCACCGGAATCCATAGAGTCCGGGTCCAGGGCAAACCCGTGGTTCTGGCTGGTGATCTCAACCCTTCCGGACTGCAAATTCATCACAGGCTGGTTTCCTCCGCGGTGCCCGAATTTCAGCTTGAAGGTCCGGCCTCCCAGGGCCAGCCCCAGGAGCTGGTGTCCGAGACAGATGCCGAAAAGCGGTCTTTTTCCGATCAGCCTGGATATGTTGGCGGTTATGTGCTCAAGAGGCTCCGGGTCCCCCGGACCGTTGGAAAGGAAGATGCCGTCCGGGTTAAGGTCCAGGACATCTTCTGCCGAGGTTGAGGCAGGGACCACGGTCAGATCACATCCCAGCTGCTGCAGGTGCCGCAATATGCTGGCCTTGGCGCCGAAATCATAGACAACCACGTGACGGGAGGGGCTGTCCACCCGTTTTCGAAACCGTTTCCGGGTAGTCACTTCCTGAACGTAGTCACTCCCGGCCATCTGCGGAAACTCCTCTACTTTCCGGAGGAGAGATGCCTTGTCAAAATCCTCCGTGGAAATTATGCCCCTCAGGGCCCCCGCTGTTCTGATATGGCGTACGAGGGCGCGGGTATCAATGTCTGAAATTCCGCAGATACCATTCTTCTCCAGGTAATCTTCCAGGCTTCCCTCTGATCTCCAGTTGCTGTGATGCCTGCTGTTTTCCCTGACGACAAAGCCCTTCGCAAAAGGCCTCTCCGCTTCCACGTCTTCAGAATTGACCCCATAATTTCCGATAAGCGGACAAGTCATGGCAAGGATCTGCCCGGCATAGGAGGGGTCCGTCAATATCTCCTGGTAACCGGTCATGGAAGTATTGAAAACAACTTCACCGAGCGTCTCTCCGGATGCCCCGAAGGACAGGCCTTCAAAAACGCGCCCGTCTTCGAGCAGCAGTACAGCTTCTTTTTCAGTCATAGAAGTCATTCCTGGTTAATTAAGGGCTCCCACCCTGGAAACAGGCCAGTATCGAAAAACAGCCTTACCGAAAATCAGATTGGAGGAAAGGGTTCCCCAGCTCCTCGAATCGTTGCTGGTACTCCGGTGATCACCCATCACGAAATAGTGGCGTGCAGGCACCTCAACCGGGCCAAAATCCGACCTGTCCTCGAATTCCGGTGAAACATAAGGCTCACGGTATGGCCTGCCGTCCAGAAAAACCAGTCCGTCCCTGATCTCAACAGTTTCCCCCGGCAGACCGATCACCCGCTTAATAAAGGACTTGGAGGTATTCCCCGGGTACCAGAAAACTACGATATCACCTCTATCAATATCGGAGACCCTGTAGAGTATCTTATTGACAAACACCCTCTCATTGTCATAAAGGCGGGGCTGCATGCTGTTCCCCTCAACCCTCACCGGCTGGACCAGGAATACAATAATCAGGACTGCTGTCAGGGTGGCGAAAAATATTTCTTTCAGCCAGCTGTCAAAACCTTTGAACGGGGTGTTCCCCCCTGAAAACTCTGACTTCATTAACCTTGTAAAATATCCAGCTCTTTAGCCTTGCTCAATTCATCTATCTGCTTAATGAAATCGTCGGTAAGTTTCTGAACATCTTCGAACGCCGTATACTCCTGATCTTCTGAAATCTCTTTGGCTTTTTCCATTTTCTTCAGTTGATCATTGGAGTCCCTCCTGATCTGCCTGATCGCGTTCCGGTGGTCTTCAGCCATCTTGCCTACCTGTTTTGCCAAGTCCTTTCGGCGCTCTTCAGTGAGGGCAGGAATCGGGACCCGGATAATTTTCCCGTCATTACTGGGATTCAGTCCCAGCCCTGAGGCCTGGATAGCCTTTTCAATATTTTTAATCTGGGAACCATCAAAAGGCTGGAGCGTCAGGGTCGTCGCATCAGGAGCATGCATTGTGGCAACCTGGTTAAGCGGGGTGGGCGTCCCGTAATAATCAACCCTGACCCCGTCAAGCAGGTGTACGGATGCCTTTCCTGTCCTGATGGTCACTAGTTCATTCGTCAGATCTTCAACAGTCTTTTTCATTCGGAGCCTGGTTTCTGATATAACCTCTTTAATCATGGTTCCTCCTAATGTCTTTACGCACTTACCAACGTCCCGACTGTGCTGCCAAGGACAATCTCCTTAATCGTTCCAATATCCAGCAGGTTGCAGACTATTATCGGCATCCGGTTATCCATGCAGAGCGAAATGGCAGTGGAATCCATTACTTTCAGCCCTTTTTCCAGGACTTCCAGGTAGCTTAGCTTTTTGAAAAGCCTGGCATCCTTGTTCTTCATTGGATCAGAATCATAGATCCCGTCCACCTTGGTCGCCTTGACTATCACGTCAGCCTTTATTTCCATGGCCCTGAGAGCAGCGGCTGTATCAGTGGTGAAATAAGGGTTCCCCGTACCGGCCGCGAAGATAATGACGCGCTTTTTTTCAAGATGCCTTTCGGCTCTCCGGGGAATGAATGGTTCGCCGATCTCGGACATGTTTATGGCTGTAAGGACCCGGGTTTCGACCCCGTTGTTTTCGAGGGTGCTTTGGAGAGCAAGGGCGTTTATCACCGTGGCGAGCATACCCATGTAATCGCCTACGGAACGTTCGATACCGTTTTTTTCAACCGCATTGCCGCGGATAATATTACCGCCGCCGACTACGAGGGCAATATCCACTCCGAGATCATGAACGCTTTTCACCTGCCGGGCAATCGATTCGAGGGTTTTCGAATCAAGGCCGAATCCCTGGTCTCCCTCCAGGGCTTCACCGCTTATTTTGAGCAGTATCCTTTTGAAAACGGGCTTGGCGGAAGAATCGGGAATGACGATGGGTTGAGGTTCTCCATGTTTCCCGGTATCTTCCATAGCGTCAATCCCCATTTCTTAGAGTTGGGTTACCAGTATTCCGCAGCCTGAGCTGGAAAGCTTGTCTGACGGTTATTATATCTTAATTCTGGGCCTGGCCAACCTCAAATCGAACAAATCTGCCCACCGAAATATTTTCCTTGATGGTGGCTATCCTGGATTTGATCAGATCTTCAATCGTCATACTGTCGTCCTTGATAAAAGGCTGTTCATACAGGCAATTTGCCGCATAAAACTTGTTGACCCTGCCTTCAACTATCTTGTCCACAATATTTTCAGGCTTTCCTTCAGCCAGTGCCTGGTTCCTGAAAATCTCTCTCTCTTTTTCAAGTACGTCAGAAGGGACTTCTTCGCGGCGTACGCACATTGGATTAGTGGCGGCCACCTGCATGGCGATGTCCCTGACAAAACCCTGAAACTCTTCGTTGCGGGCTACGAAATCCGTCTCACAATTCACTTCAACCAACACCCCGATCTTACCGTTGCTGTGGATATAGTGTCCAATTAAGCCTTCTTTAGTAGCGCGCCCGGCTTTTTTGGAAGCAGCGGCAAGCCCCTTCTCCCTCAACAGCTTGACAGCCTTCTCAAAATCCCCGTCAGCCTCAACCAGGGCCTTTTTGCACTCCATCATGCCGGCCCCGGTTTTTTCTCTTAATTCTTTTACTGATTGTGCAGAAATACCCATCAGGTTCCTCCGATATCAGAAACACCTCTTCGGCTCTTCAGGCGTTTCCTGTAATTTCAGGTTATTACCAAAAAAACGCAGGAGCCGCAAGAGAACCTGAGAGCGCCCCTAACAATACGATAACAGCGTCTTTGTCCTCTTTCGCGTCTCTTGCGTTTTTATTTCTTCAGAT
>CAZOGT010000321.1:0-3818 GCA_964579015.1 uncultured Acidobacteriota bacterium
TCTGTTACTTCCTTTCTTTCATGGACTTAGAATTTTTTGGCTTGGATTTTTGGGGGAACTCCTGGAGGGGGAGGCATTTGCAACAATTTTCCGTTCGAAACCGGAACTTCGCCACTCTCCCATACTCGTGTCGCTCTTGCGGGGTTTTCTTCCCTGGAAAATCAGTCTTTTCACCCCGAACTTCGACTTTCACCAGGAATCTCGGCTGTCTGAATTGACCGCAGCCCGAGCCCCCGGAAATTTTGCATTATGAGGTTCCCAGGCCGGATCCAGCAGGGCCTCCGGCGGTGTCGGCCCGAGACAGTAATGGATCCACTAAATGAATCCATCCATGGTCAGCCTCCTGGCTGAAATCCTGAATTCCAGGAGGATCAGAATCATTGCCGCAGTTGAGACCTTTTTGGCCCTCATGATCCTTCTTCTTTTTTTCAGCTGGGGGGGAATCTCTTTCCATCCGTCCCAGGTGGCCCTGGCGAGAACCCCTGCCAGAATTCTCAAGGAATGAGATTCCCTGAAGCCTCCGGCTGATCCTCTCCCGAACAAAGCGGCCAGAAAATTCCAGAAGAGCCGGTAGAATGTAAACAGTGGAGAAAGCAGGAGAAAAAGGAGGGGCAGATTCTTTATTGCCAGCCAGATCCTGTTCCTTTCCACCCAGTAGACCTTGCCAGGATCAAATGAACCGGTGGTCGCGGAATGGCGGTGGTAGACAACGGCGGAAGGGACATAGACACATGACCAGCCCAGCCATCGGGCCCTCAAACCCAGGTCGGCATCATCTGCATAGGCAAAAAAATCTTCGTCAAAGCCCCCTGTCTCCTCCAGCAGGTCCCGGCGGTAAAAACCGGCGCAGCCATCCGGGAAAAGAGCGGGTTCTTCTTCCTGGTACTGTCCCCTGTCTGTCTCCCCGGTTCCCCTGCCCCGGTTCTGGCCGTCAGGAAAAATCAGATGCCCGGCCTTGTCAATTACCTCTGTCCCCAATAAAAGTATTTTTGAGGCCCACATGCCTGTTTCAGGATTCTTTTCCGCAGCCTCAACCAGGGAAAAAAGCCATCCGGGATCTGCTTCCGCGTCATTGTTGATGAGGGCGACATATTTGCCGGAAGCCTGTTTAATCCCCTGGTTGCAGCCTCCCGTAAATCCGGTATTACTGCTGAGGAAAAGAGCCTTGTCCACCTGTTCTCCATGGAGGCTTCTAATCAATACCGGGCTGGAATCGGCAGACCCGTTATCCACTACGATAACCTCAAAATCCCTGAATACCTGATTTTCCAGGGATTCCAGGCAGGACCTCAGCAATTCCGCCCGGTTGTAGTTCACTATGACTACCGATACCATCGGCTCTGATTTCCGGTTCATTCCAGGCCCCCATGCCCGTTATATACTGCCGACAGCTTGATCGTAGCTCCCCGGCCGGCCAGGGATTCCAGCCAGGCCAGGGGCTGCGCGCAAAGGACCAGCCCAAAATAAACCAGGCTCAGAAAAAGCGAGGTCATGCCCCCGGGGTTCCGGCCCGATGCCAGGGCTTTTACCCTCCTGCCCAGTGGATCCAGAAAGGGTAAAAGACTTGAGATCAGGGCGGGAGCATTGTCACGGAGAGAAAAGGTATCGGTCTTTTCAATCCTGAATCCGGAAGATGCAAGCAGTTGTTCCAGGGCCTCAGTCGAGTAGTTGCAGACGTGCCTGGGACAGTCCAGCCCATACCATCTATTTCCCAACAGACGGGCCTGGAAACTGTTGATATTCGGAACCTGCAGGATCAGGGCCCCACCTTCCCTGATGACCGCGGACAGCTTTTTCATGAATACACGGGGATTGGGAAGATGCTCCAGGACATGAAAGAGAATCACTGCATCGTAGACTTCCCCGGCCTTCAGGGCATCCTCGATGGTCCCTGCCTCAATCCAGTCAATACCCTGGCTTCGGGCTTCAGCCACTGCTTCAGTGGAGATTTCCAGGCCCCTCACATCAAGCCCCGCCCTCCTGGCCATCCCGATAAATGTTCCGCTGCCGCATCCTATTTCAAGGCACTTGGGCTGATGATGCCGGCTCAGGGCACCCCTGACAAAAGCAAGGTGATCGTACCGCAGGACCCATTCCCGGTATCTGCTCTCCAGTTTTCCGGCAAATCCCCTGGGAGCCCACCAATAATGCGCAGGGTAAAACTCATCCAGCCTCCCCACGACCATCTTCCGGTCCAGGAAAAGAGCCCCGCAC
Organism: uncultured Acidobacteriota bacterium; assembly: GCA_964579015.1. Lineage (GTDB taxonomy): Bacteria > Acidobacteriota > UBA6911 > RPQK01 > JAPXNP01. The sequence goes on from CAZOGT010000321.1 coordinate 2,215, forward strand.
CCAGCGCATCCGTAAGCCGCAAAACTCTCGTCAGTTACCCCGAAAAAGCGGTCATGTAAAACATAACGCTTCGATATCCTGGTGGAGTCACATACTGGACATTTCATTATCAGCTCATTTTTTCCTGAAAAGGCTGGCCATCCTTTTCCTGAAAAGGAACACCAGGTTGCGCCAACCGTCCCGCCAGGGACGAAGCTTGATTTCTCCGGCCCGGTTGGAGTAACGGATCGGGCACTCCTTGAAACCTATGGCGGGATTGAGCATGGCTTCCAGCTTGATTTCCTCTGAAAAGGGCATTCCGTCACTGATCAGGTTCATCTGCGCCAGTGCATCCCTGTAAAAAATCCACATGCCTGACTGGGAGTCCCTGATCCTCCTTAAGAAAAGCAGTGACGCCACCAGGCTGAGCCCAATATTCCCTATCCTGTTCTTCATGGCCATTGAGTCCGGGTCCTGTATGGGAAAACGCGAGGCCGAAACAAACCTGACACCTGAATCCAGCAGTGCTTCAATCAGGTAGGACAGGGCATCGACCGGGTAGGAGTGGTCCCCGTCCAGAGTGATTATGATGTCCCCTTCAGCATGAAACAAGCCTGTTTTGTAGGCCCTTCCGTAACCCTGCTTGTCCTCGCGGACCACTGTGGCTCCTTCCGCCTGGGCGATTTCCGCTGTTCGGTCAGTTGAATTGTTATCAACAACGATTACCTCATCCACGAAATCCGGAATCCGGGCAAGAACCCTGGCAATTCCTTCCTCTTCATTAAGGCAGGGGATGACAACGGTTATCTTCAGATCCTGGTACATATCTCAACTCTTTCCCTGGGTCAGGAGGGATATCCGGACCATTCGTTTACTGTTCACCCTGCGGATCTACCGGCCGGCCCCTGATTCTTCAAGATGCTGCCGGATAGCATCGGCCAGCATATTATCCGGATCTGCCTCCAGGGCCCGCCTGAAATATAAAATGCTTTTCTCGGGTTCGCCCTTTTCCTGGTATATCAGGCCAAGGTTGTAGAGCGCATTGAAGGATCGGGGATTGAGCTCCAGTGCTCTCTCAAATGTCCTGATTTTTTTCTCCTCGTCCCCCAGCTTCTCATAGCAGTTGACAAGGGAGTTGAACACACTCATATCAGGATTGAGTTCAGCCGCCATCTCAAATGACGCGGCTGCTTCCTCAAAACGGCCAAGGGTGTACTGGGAATATCCTTTCCAGTAGTAGCCTCTCCAGGCCTCGGTTCTCCCCTGGTAAGCATCAAGGAAATTATCAATATAGGCAAGAGACTCTCCAAATTTTCCGGCATCAATGTACATCATCCCCAGGTTGAGCCAGGCGGATTTCAACTCTCTCCTCTCGTCTCCTGAATTCAAAGCCCTCATATAGAATCTCTCCGCTTCCTGCCTGTATCTTTCAGCCAGGACAGCATCCCCTTCCGCGTCTGCTATGTTTGCCAGTTCCTTGTAGGCACTCCCGTAATTAACTGCCGTAAAAATCCGCTCGGGGTCCAGTTCCAGGGCTGTCCTGCAATACTCAATTGACTTGTGTAAAAAATTCTTTCCCCGGCTTTATTACCGATCCATTCGTGCCATCAGTACCAGTGTTTACA
>CAZOGT010000322.1:0-3807 GCA_964579015.1 uncultured Acidobacteriota bacterium
GGGGTCGGGAAGACAGCCGAAGCAGCAATTTCCCACCCCACCCGCCAAATACCGGGTCAGGTGATACGGGGAGACAGGCCGATTTCAGGGAACTCCGATTCCCTGCGGCAATTTCTTCCCGGCTATCACAAAGACAAAATCAGAGGAAAGCTCGCCCATCTCCATCAGGATGTCTTCCAGCTGGAAAATCAACTTCAACAGCTTCATATCATCCGGGTTGTCATAATCAAAGTTACCTGTTATTCCTTCCATCAGCAGTTGAATCAACGATCCCCCGAGTTCCCTGGTTTCAATGACCCGGAAATATTCCGGGAGCATCTCCAGGATCTCTGAAGAGCGGATCGCCTCGGAAGGATCGGCGCGTTTCATCTCACTGATTGTCGGCCGTTTAATCTGATTGATCAGTTCATCACCTCCGGCCTTCAGATTCCGCCGGTACCGCTCGGGAAGGATCTTTAACACTCCGTTGACAGCTTCAAGCTGCCGGTCAGTCCACTGGAACCGGCTGGGCCCGACAAACTCGTGAAGCAGAAAAAATCCTCCCGGCTTCAAAGCCTTCTGCACCTCGGAGAAAACATGCTCCAGTTCCCTGAAATGATGGACGGAATGGATTCCGAACACCAGGTCATAGTGAGATGAAGGAAGAGAAATCCCGTCGATATCCCGAACTTCATAGGAAAGTCCTGCCAAGCCAACCTCTTCGGCCTTCTCCCGTGCCGTCCGGATCGATTCAGGAGAAAGGTCAAAACCCTCATGGCTGCTGCAGATATTGTACCCGGCAAGCTTCCTCTCAAATTCTCCGGTGCCGCACCCAAGGGTCAAGGCCCTTTCCAGGGGAAGTTCAAGGCCCTTATCCCTCAGAAAGCCGGTCAGGTAAAGAAACAGGTCATTCTGGATGTGGCCGCCGATCTTCAGGTTGAGCCGCTCCTGGACCGCCAGGTGCTCAGTCCAGTGAATTCCCCTGCCCAGTTCCCATGAACCTCCTTCCCTGTCCCAGAACTCACCCGCAGAGGACCCTTTCAGCAGTTTCAGTCGGGAGAGGACCTTTCGGGCGGGCCGTTTCAAGGCAGACAAGAAACGCTTCATACGCATCCGCTTTCCTGCTCCATCCCCTGCCTGTGCCGGGTTGCCGCCTTAGGGCATGACAGCCTCAGGTCATAATCGATCTGCAAACCAGGGCCTGTTCCAGGCATCCATATTCCCATTTCCGGAAGCGATAATTACTCAAACTGCTTCACATATTCCAGGAACTTCCCGGCCGTGGCATCGAGGTTTTCAATTGAGCCTCCCCCCTCCAGGACTTCGCACATCTCGTATACCAGGTAACCCCGGTAGCCGATCTCCTTCAAGGTTCCGATGAAAGCCTGGTAGTCGATTATCCCCTCTCCCATTGCGGTGGCCCGCATGACCGGTGTGTCAGGAACATAGTTCGTCAGCTGGTTCTCGTAGCGGTATCTCGGGAGACTGACGTAGTCGGCGGCAATGGTGTTGACTATGAAGGGCTTCATCTTCAGGATCGATTCCCTGATCTCCCGCGAACTGAGGCCCTCGAGAGTAGGTGACCAGGCATCCCAGCCGGCCATGACATTGGGACGGTCGATCTCCCTGAGCATCCAGTACATGGCGTCGTGATGAAGGGCTATATCATGGTGGTTCTGTATGACCAGGGTCACCCCGTATCGGGCCGCCTCTTCGGCCGCCAGGGTGATTCCCTCGACCACGGTTGCGTACTGCCGGTCATACGGGATACCGGGCCTCTCGTAGCCGGTGAAGATACGAACCATCTTGGTGCCCAGGTCACTGGCCAGCTCGGCAACCCGGCCGATGTAGGCCGCCTGGATTTCGGTGTGGGGAATACCCGGCCTGTCGATACCGGCGGTGAAATCAGAATACCCGGCCAGGCCCACCAGGGTCAGCCCCGCATCCTCAATCTTCCGCCTGAGGGCGGCCCTCTCCGCCTTGCCATAGTCGAGGGGAGAAAGATGCGGCCTCTTGGCCATCAGCATGATTCCTTCGTACCCGAGCTCCGCGGCCTTGTCCACAAACTCGTCGACAGTCAACCTCTCCTGTCCCCTCCAGAGTCCGGCGTAGCCGATGGAATGGAGGCAGGTCTTGACCCTGAAATCAGCAGGGTTGCCCGAGGGGGGCTGCTGCCCGAAGACCGGGCCGGAAAAAAGCAGGATTCCGCAAGAAAGCAAAAGTAATCTTTTCATGGTCCGTTTCTCTACCAGGAGAACCATCCTCCCGGACAGCGCCATCCACGGCCCATGCCGGCGCCCCAGTTAAGCCCCGTTCCGGCAGCCGGGTCGAGGGCCATTCCCGCTCCAGCTGCCCATCCGGCGCCGGGACCTCTTCCTCGTCCACCGCGGAAACCGTATCCGCCGCCGCCCCAGATGCCCAGTCCGGGCCCCGCGGCAGCCCAGCGGTCAAAGAGAACTCGCTGTTCGTCAGTGAGCAATCCTTTAACCTCGTCCTGATATTCAAGATACACGGCTTCCAGTTCCCGCTGAAGCTGGTTGATTTGGCTTCTCACGGCATTCATTTGTTCCGGGTTGTTTCCCTGGAGATAGGAATTCCTCAGTTCCAGGACACTGGTCTGGAGCTGGGTCCTGAGGGGGAGGGTCTCTTCCTGAAACATCAGCCTTAAATCCTGGATACCTGCAATCTGGTCGGAAGTCAGGTTCGAATCCCAGTAAAATCCGTACCCCGGTCCCCTGCCAGGCTGGGCGGAAAGCGGATGGAATGCAAGGATAAACAGGAAAAAAGCAAAACAAAAAACAATCAGTGGTCTTCGCATAGATATATCTCCCGGCTGAAATTTTCCTTCGATATATTCTTTGATCTTAAAGCTATGTATAAAGTATAGCACCAGGAGACAACAAAAAACCCTGAATCTTTCAGCTACCCGGTAAAAACAGAAAGGCCGAAAAACCGCCTTTCTGTTTGGGCGGTTTTTCGGCCTTTTTGATAAGGATCCTAAAGATCCGGCAAAGAGCCTGGTTCAGCTAGGAGTACTTTCTTCCCACCAAGCCTACTCCGAAGAGGCCGAGTCCGAGGAGAAGAATTGAAGCCGGTTCAGGGGTGCGGATGATGTAGTCCTGAGCGCCATCGCCGACTTCACCTCCAGTAGGATTTTGCGCAAGACTTATCCAACCAGGAGCTGTCCAGTTTAGCACCTGAACCGCATTTAGCGCTTCAGCCGCAAGTGCAGAGGCGGCAGTAGAAGGACTATTCACAGTGATTCCATCAACTACTATCCAAATTGCACTTTGAATATCCGGTGCTTGGGCATTTAAGGGTGTTCCGTAAGTAGCCAGAAGATAAGCAGCTGCTTGGTAGCCAGTGTTGTCAGGAACAGTGATGAGGTCATACGTCAAAACGCTGGTACTTGAATATGCAGGTTCAACACAGTAACCATAAATGGTCTGAGGCGTGAATGGAAGGCTGTTATCAAAATCAATGTCCAATACATAAACTCCAGCTTCAGCAGGAATGGGGCTACTGCTGAGATTAGGCGCATTGATTGAAACCTCTGTCCAATTTGAAACACCCGTGTATTGCAACAGGACCTCATCAGCCAGGAGAGTCCCTCCCAAGCTGAAGGCAACAACCAAAATTGCGCAAATTGTCAATGTCTTTCTCATTTCAAAACCTCTCTTTCTCTATTTATTGAAGGAATTAAATATATAAATCTGGTTCTTCATCTATAGAAAGATTTAAAGCAATAATCATTCCAATACCAGAATAGCCCCAGAGGAAGATGTATTTCAAAGGGTTAAATGCCTTATTTATAGATACTTACGAAAA
>CAZOGT010000323.1:0-3796 GCA_964579015.1 uncultured Acidobacteriota bacterium
TGCGGCGTAGAGCCTGCTGCCGGACATAATCAGGTCTCCGTCAGCATCGGCGTTTACTTCCTCAATGATTTCGGCTGGAGCACTGACGTCGGCAATTTTCACGGTTGGTCCTGAATAGTAGACCCTGTTACCGTTCAGTACCGGGTATTTCCCCGGATCCCTTTCAAGGAGGTCTCCGTTGTCGGAACTGAAGACGTGGACCCGGCGTTCCCGGTTGTGGTTGAAAAAGATCTGTTCATTCGCGCAGGCAAACGCGCCGCCGTTTTTGCCGTTGTCGGCAAGGCGGTAGTAGAGCAGCTCCCCGGTCCTGATGTCGTAGGCGGCAGGCACGCTCCGCCCGCCCGGCACCAGAAGCTTGTCTCCGCTGACCGCAAAGTTTCCCTGGGGAGCTACCCCGGCAAAAGCAGGGGAATTGTGCGGCTGCAGGATGTAGGTGGAGCCGGTTCCGTCATTAAGCCACAGAGTTTCCCCGGTTTCACCGTTGGTTGCATAAATATAGGTTCCCATGAACGGCCAGATGCCGGCGGCCCAATAAACCGTTCCATCCCGGACCACGACTCCGCCGCGGGCCGGCCAGGCTGATATGAGGCGTTTGTTTCCCAGCATCCGCCTCCCATCAGGCCCGCCTCTTTTTTTCCAGAGAAGCTTTCCGTTGTCGATGTCCAGGCAGTAGAGTATCCCGTCATCAGAGGTGAAAAATACCCGGCCGCTCCAGGCTGCCGGGGCCATCCTCACCGGGCCGCCGGCATGGAAGGTCCATTTGACTGAACCGGTTTCAGCGCTGAGCCCGACCACCTTGTCACGGTCATTGAATCCGATAACCATGACTCCCCGGTGGACCACCGGTTCAAATACCCGGTCAAACGGCATCAGGTCATGGTTCAGGGGATCATCCCAGACCATTTCCCTGGGGGCATAGGCCCTTTCCCAGGCCAGTGAGAGCTCTTCCGGGGAGGGGAGTTCCTCTGTTCCGGCAGCGGTTCTTCCCGGATCAAAGCGCCACATGGGCCAGTCAGCTGCCGCCGGCCAGGCTGCAGTGAGAGCGGAAATAAGCATTGCCAGCAATATTCTTTGTAACATGGTTTTTCCCGGTTTATTCTCCTTCCCGGACTATCGAGCACAGCGCCCTGCATGTTCCGGGAACAAGGAAAAGGGATCATGTCAATCCCCGATTATTCTACCCTGTTCCATTCTAACGGTCCTGTCTGCCGCGGCTGCCGCCTTGCCGTCATGGGTCACCATCAGGACCGCCCCTCCTTCATCCCGGTATTTATTCAGCAGACCCAGCACCAGATCAGCGTTTTTACCGTCCAGGTTCCCGGTTATCTCGTCGGCAAAAAGTACGGCCGGCCCGGGAAAAAGGGCGCGGGCCAGGGCGGTTCTCTGTTTTTCTCCGGCACTCAACTCCCCCGGATAGTGATTTCTCCGGTCGTCAATGCCCAGTGCAGCGCATAATTCATCAGCCCCTTTTCTTCGTTTTTCGTCCTTCCCCAGAGCCAGTTCCGGGGCGAGTATGTTTTCGTAGACAGTCAGGTAGGGGACCAGGTGATACTGCTGAAACACAAACCCGCAGTAGGTGGAGCGCCACCGGGCCTTCTGGTTGGCATTCATTCCGACAATATTCCGGCCTCCTGCCAGTACTCTTCCGCTGTCAGGCGCCAGCAGGCCCCCGGCCAGCAGCAGCAGCGATGTTTTTCCGCAGCCGCTCGGCCCGCAGACCGCGATGATCTCACCTCCCCGAAGATCGAGGGAAAAGTCATCCACTGCCCTGATTTCCTGTTCATCTTTGCGGTAGCTTTTATGCAAATGGTCCAGGACCATTACCTTTTCTTCGTTCATAATCAGTATGTCAGTCTTCCATGAGCACCAGTGCCGGATCGCGGGATACTCCCGCATATGAAGGAATCCATGCTCCGGCAAGGGCCAGAAACATGGCTGTACCGACAACCTGCAGCCAGAGCATGTAGCCGGGGAAAATTCCGCCGGAAGCGCCAAGGTTTCCGATAATCAGTCCGACCAGGCCTCCGAACAGCCCGATAATCATGGCCCTGATTATGAACAGGGACAGTATCTTTCCTGTTCCGACGCCGATAGCGCGGAGAATGCCGATTTCACTTTTCCTTTCCCTGACATTGCTCCAGAAAAGGAAGGCTATCAGCAGTCCGCACCCGGCCAGGACTACCGGTATCAATATAGCGTTGAACTCTTCCATTTCAGCCCTGAGCTGAAGCCGGGCATTTTTTTCAGAGGCGATTGCGGCAACAGCCTCTTCCCTGGCCCTTATCCTGGCTTCAGCCCTGGTTATGATCCTGCTTCCTTTTTCGATCAGGGTGGTGCCGGGCAGGATGGAGCTGTTTTCTTCCCGAAGGTCTACGAGCTGGTCCGGGGCGCACATGCATTTCAGCGCCAGGATGGCATTGATCTCTCCAGGCTTTCCCATCATTTCCTGAGCCGTGGCCAGATCAATCCAGGCCGTGATGTCATCTTTGCTTCCCCTTTCGTCATAGCATTCGGACACAGTGAAATTTCGTCCCATGAAATCAACACTGTCCCCAACCGCGAGCCCAAGGCTTCGGTGGAGTTCGTATCCAAGGACGATTTCCCCCGGGGCAACCGGATCCTGCATCGGCTCCTTTGGGTCCAGGTGGGAAACCGGCACTTCCCCGCGGGTTCCGGTAAGGATCACCGTTCTTTTGAATTCGGGCCACTCCAGTTTTTTCTGGATGCTGGGCAGGAGGTGCCTGATCGACATCTGTCCGGAACCAGCCAGGGTGTCCACATAGGATTCAGGCATGAAGCTGGAGGCATAATCCTCGGCATAGAGATCAGCCAGATTCTGGCCTTTCGGCACGATCAGGAGGTTGAATCCCATTTTTTTCATGATTATCCGGTAGTCATCCTCCAGCTTCGCCATCCGTTGGGTGGTTTCTTCCTCTTTAAGCCTGATGATCTCATCGGTTCGCAGGTCATGCTGGAAAAGGGAGACCAGGGAGTGGGAGATTATTGCCGCTGCCAGGGCGATGCTGAAGAGACCCAGGAGAAAATTGGTTTTTCTGCGGGCAATTTCCTGCAATGCAATTCTGAAGATGCTCATGCTAATTATTATTCCTTCTGAAAAGGATCCAGGAGAGTACAACAATGGATACAAAAAGTGAAGCCATCAGCAGGAGAAAAAGTCTCCCCGTGTCCTGCCTGTTCTCCAGCGTCTCCGGCATCGGGGATTCCGTTAGGTCCTGGGTTGAGGCTGTACGTTCCCTGCTGAAAAATTCAGGAGTCTCATCCGAATCTTCGGCATGTGCCTCTGCAAAGGCGGCAGCCCCGGTCAGCTGGGGCAGTTCCTCCGTTTCAATCCATGATTCACCGAGGCCTGAAGTCCAATCCGCCGCCAGGAGCAGATCAGTCCCCGGATTGTCGTCCTTGACAGTGCAGGAACACCATCCGGTTACCGCGCTGCAGGCCTGGTAGACCATGGATTTGTTGATCCCGTCTCCTACCAGGGCGTAGAGAACCCTGCCGCGGCCGAAGAGGGGATAGGCAATGGGAAGGTCATAATTCCAGAGGTCCTGTTCAGTCCCGAGAAGGATCCGGGCCAGGATCTCCTCTTCAGGATCCATGCGGTCTATAAAAACAGATGTAAAGCTCAGGTCATTATGGCTGAAGTCGGGATTCCTGATGGGGTTGCCATGAATGTCTGTCCCGGGGGCCGTGATATAGATATCCTTTTCAGCCTGATCCAGGACCGCCTCCATAAAATCCTTTTTCTCCTGATCTGTCTCCCCGCTGCTGGAGGAAAGCA
>CAZOGT010000324.1:0-2140 GCA_964579015.1 uncultured Acidobacteriota bacterium
CTGTGATAATCGGGATTCCCAACGACGTCCACCTGGAGGCGGTCAGGATGTGCGCGGATGCCGGAAAGTCGATCCTCTGCACCAAGCCTTTGGGCCGCAATGCCGAAGAGGCGAAAAAGATGCTGGATTACGTGGAAAGGAAAGGTGTTTATGCCGCCTACCTGGAAGACCTGGTTTACACTCCCAAGACGCTCAAGTCACTGGAATCGGTCAGGAACGGTGCCCTGGGCAAGGTATTCTGGGTCCGCTCCCGGGAGACCCACCCCGGGCCGCACAGCGCCTGGTTCTGGGACAACAAGCAAGCCGGCGGCGGCGCACTTATTGACCTGGGATGCCACTGCGTGGAGATAATCCGCAATTTCATCGGCAAGGATATAAGGCCGGTGGAAGTAATGTGCTGGGCTGACACGATAGTCCACAACATCGAAGCCGAAGACAATGCCATCGCCCTGGTCAAGTTCCAGAACGGGGCGATCGGCCAGGTCGAGGTCAGCTGGGCATTCCGAGGGGGCATGGACCTCCGCGACGAAGGTGCGGGAACCGAGGGGACCATCTGGCTTGACCATTTCCTGGGCACCGGCTTCCAGATGTTTACCAGTGTCGGAGAGGGCGGATATGTCGCCGAAAAGGCGGAAACGGACAGAGGCTGGCTCTTTCCGGTGGGTGACGAGGTGAATGAACTGGGCTACACCCACATGTTTCTTGATGCCTTCGATGCCATGGATACCGGCCGGGAACCGATGGAAACCTTTTACGACGGATACGTGGTCAATGCCATCCTGGATGCCTGCTATAAATCAGCGTCGACAAAACAATGGGAGCCGGTGAAACTGGATATCTGGAGAGGAAAGGAGATTTCCTCCGTGGGCCCGGCCGGAGACAAATTCATCGATGAGAATTACGACCTGATCAAGAAAGAGAAAATGGCGGACGGCAAAGAAAAACTGATCCTGAAAAACAAAAAAACCGGTGAGATCACGGAAAAAATTTCTTAGCTGGAGTTGACTGCTCCAGAAGAACCATTAGCGGGAAAAATAAGAAACGCAAAGTCGCAAGGTCGCAGAGTCGCGGAAATCATTTATAGGTTTTTTTCTGCGGCCCTGCGTCTTGGCGTCTCTGCGTTAATGCTTTAGTTCGCGTAGTAATAAAAACAACTCCTGTAAGGCACATCGAGGCTGGTGCCGTCCACGAACGGCTGCAGGGCCGGGGCCTTCCCTTTCCTGGTCTCATAATTGAAAGGCTCCCCCAGGTCATGCAGGTAGGTAAGCAGGATCCGGCAGGATTTCCTGAACGAGATTCTGTCGCTGTCCCTGGCGCGGACCATAGCCACGTTGGTGCCCCCGTTGGGGGTCTCTTCCAAGCGCACGATGGCAGAGTAAAAATCCGAAGAGAGGCCTGAAAAACCCCATGAATGGCCGTAAAAATCCTCGATCCCGAGGCTCTCGTAGGTTGGTTCGGTATCTCCATCCAGGTAAATCTCATGGTTACCTTCACATGTTCCCTGGCCATTGGCACAGGCTGGATGGTCTCCCTCCAGCTGCAGCCAGTGGGCAACGATGGAGCCCGGGCTGTCAATCTCACAAAGGACCAGCTCCTCGTGGGGAAACTCAAAGGTGCCGCTCAGGAAAGCAGTCTTCAGGTATCCTGTTTCTTCGGGTATTGACTCCACCATGTCCCACTGGATGTCCATGTACCCGAACAGGTGGTCTTCGGAGGTATTTTCAACCTCGATCCTGATATGGCGGCGAAAAGGCATGGGCAGCCGGAAATTGTGGGATTTCCGCACCCGGGAGAAATGAAGTACCGAATATGGCGGAGTTGAGGCCCCGATGTTTCCCAGGAAATCCATCAGCGGCATTTCTATCGACGGATTCTCTTCATGGTCATACCATACCCTGAGGATCATTTTGCTGGAGTCACCCTGGCCGTAATCAGAGGAGTGAAACTGGGTAACCACTCCCGGGCCGTCCATGTCAAGGAGGGTGATTGCAGTATGGGCTTTGAAGGTCTCCGCCTCCGGGTATTTGTCCAGGGTCCAGGTGAAAGGGAGCATCCTGGTTGTCCGGTCCCTCACGGCTGCGATGTCGCTCCATCTTTCCGGGGAACCAATATTTTCAACTGCTTGGTTGCACCCCCCGAT
>CAZOGT010000324.1:2150-3783 GCA_964579015.1 uncultured Acidobacteriota bacterium
TAAAGGGGAGCATCCTGGTGGTCCGTTCCCTCACCGCGCTAATGTCAGTCCATCCCTCGTTTGGCTCGTTGATGACAGCAGGTTCTGAACAGGAAGAACAGAGGACGGTCAATAAGAGAAAAATCACCACTGCGAGACTCACTTTATTCATCTATTGCACCTCCCTGATTTGCAAAGATTCTACAACAGGAAGATGGAGAAAAGAATACCAGCTTAACCATCCTAAAGAATCGAGAGGATTCCTGCCTCCCTTGACTTGATCCCGCCGTTACAGCAAAATCCCTTATCCAATTGCAGCAACCGTTTACTTTTTCACAGAGATAAGGTGACAACAGAGATCGGTAATGATTAAGGCGGAAAAAGACCGGGAAAAGGGATTGAAGCTCCTGGGATTCGACAAATTTTTCCAGGACCGACTGAAGGAATCGGAAGCTGCCGGCTGCAGCCCGGCGAGGGTTACCGAAGTTCACCGGGACAGTTTTACGGTAAGAAACAGCAGGCGGGAGATAGCGGCGGAGGTGACCGGAAATCTGTCTTTCTCAGCGGAATCCGGCGCGGACCTTCCATGTGTCGGGGACTGGGTAATGGCCCGTTACTACGACAATGAGATCCTGGCGATTATCCACTCAGTGTTTCCCCGCAAAACGTTCCTGCGGAGGAAAACACCGGGCCGCAGGATTGACTACCAGATGATAGCCGCCAACATAGACTATGGGATGATTGTCCAGGCGGCGGACGCCGATTTCAATATCCGTCGGTTGGAGCGCTACCTGGTCATGGTCCGGGAAGGCGGAATAGAACCGATAATCCTCCTGACAAAAATAGATCTTATAAGTCCGGTCGACCTGGAAGAGAAAAAATCCCTGATTAGTAATTCGGGACTGGACTGCGAGACTATTCCCGTCAGCAACATCACGGAAGAAGGCCATGAACAGGTATCCGGAATCCTGGAGGCGGGTAAAACGTATTGCCTGATTGGTTCCTCAGGTGTAGGAAAAACAACTCTTCTCAACAGGCTGATCGGCCAGGACCTGTTCTCTACCAAAGCGGTCCGGGCCGGCGACGGAAAAGGCCGGCATACGACAACCAGGCGCCAGCTTACCTCTCTTGAAAACGGTGCCATGATAATAGACACACCGGGGATGAGGGAACTTGGCAGCATTGGAGCCTCAGAGGGCATCGAGGAAACCTTTTCTGATATTGAAGCCCTCAAAGAACAGTGCCTGTTCTCAGACTGCAGCCATACCAGGGAAAAAGGATGTGCAGTGCTGGCGGCAATCGCCAATGGAACGCTTGACGAAGAACGTTGCCAAAGTTACCTGAAACTGTTGAACGAAACCAGGTTCCACCAGATGTCCTTTCTGGAAAAGAAAAAAAGGGAGAAGGACTTCGGCAGGATGGTAAAAAGCGTCATAAAGCACAGCCGGAAGAAGTGAATGTGGACGGAGTGGACTTAGTGGACTGGGTGGACGGAAACTTCCAGTTTTCCGCTCCCGAAGGGAGCCGGCATGGAAGTTGCCTGGCGCGTTGGAGAGATAAAGGGTGCCGCTGCGGCAGCCCGTGATGGTCCATAAGCAGGATGCTTATGCCACGGAAAAATCGTCAATCGTCAATCGTTAATAGAAAAAGGGCT
>CAZOGT010000325.1:0-3759 GCA_964579015.1 uncultured Acidobacteriota bacterium
AACCCCTAAGCCCTGATTGTCGGAATCACTGTTCTTACACACTTTATGATGCACGGGGCCCTTTACCTGCTGGTGAAGAACTAGGGATACCTTTACGCCAGGTTCAGGAATTACACGCCGAAGCTGATCATCACCTTCTACCTGATGCTGATTGTCGCTACCCTGGCCACATTCCTGATCGTCCCGCACCTTCTGGATAACCTCATCGCGTTTCCCGTGCTCTTTATTATCCCGCTTATCTCCTTTCTGGCAGCCGGGTATATCTTTGCGGCACATAAGAAAGGCAAGGATTTCAAGGCCCTCGTTTCATCCGCGGTGACCATAGCTTCTCTCTTCCTGACCCTGGGGATCGGTCTTTACCCCAACCTGATCATTTCGAGGCCCGAGGCCGCAAACAGCCTGAACATCTACAATGCCGCGTCTTCGGAAAAAACCCTCTACATTATGCTCCTGATTGCCGGAATCGGAATGCCGCTTGTAATCGGATATACTACTTTTGTCTACCGCACCTTCAAGGGGAAGGTGAAGCTTGACGACCACAGCTATTGACCCGCGTTTCTGTCACGGCTGCTTCCTGTCCCCTGCGAAAACCGCAAGGGACAGGAGCAGGCAACAGGTTCTATTCTGCGGGAGAAAAATCAACCTCGAGTTCCAGGGTCACGGGCAGGCCCTCACCCGGGCCAGGCATCAGGTTTTTCACCTCATAGCTGACGGGAACAGTTTTCAGTCCCGCCGTAGTGTCTGAAGTTCCCCTTGCCTGCAGAAATACGGTTTTACCGGCGAATAGAGTCACCTTCTCAGGGACCCGGAGACTTCCATCTTGACATTCTCCGGAAACCATCTCGAAATCAATATCCGAACTGTTATGAATCTGGAACCCCGCGCCGCCCTGCCCCCTGATCGACACTGAGGCAACTTCCATGGAGACTGATTCCTTGAAAATCGCTTCGAGGAATCTGGAATCACCGATTAATTTCCCCTGGAAAACCCCGGCGGTTCTCCGATCCAGCAGGGCTTCTTTTATGCTCTCCGGGGTCCTCTCCTCAGCAAAAACAAGAGTATAGGGCCTGAATTCCCCTTTAGAGGGTTCGTAGTCGTGCGCCATCGGCTGATGGCTGTCGGAATTGCTGAAAATCGTCAAGTTTTTATCAATCGCCCACTGGTGGGCTTCAGGATAATAACTGGTGTAGTTCACCACTTCCATTCCCATCATCAACCCCTGTTCCAGGAGATTGGTGTGTTCATCGTACCAGACCGCCACCCCGCCGGGGGCCTGCCGGTCCCATCCCGGATGATTCCAGAAAACCAGGGCACCCTGTTCATGGGCGATCCTGATCGCCTCCCTCCAGTCCTCAACGTCGAGGGGATTTGAATCCTTGAGAAAAATCGCATTCAAGTGACCGGGAGGCATATCCCGGGTGATCTCCGATCCCTTGATGAGGATTACGGACATCTGTTCCGCCCTTGATTTCGCTAATTCGAAGGACCGGTTATGGTCCGAAACAATGTCATCTTTATGGGGGCGGTACTCAATATGATCGGTTATTGAAATGGCGTCAAGTCCCTGCAGCCAGGCCTCTTCGACCCTTACGACAGGCCACACATTGCCGTCTGAAAAGACAGTGTGGATATGAAAATCGCATTTAAGGGTTGTGTATCCTAAAATGTCAGGGATTCTGATGTCAGTTCTTTCCCTGGCGGCAGCCTCAACCGGTCCTTCAATCGAGATCAGGGCCAGCGAGAACAACAGTATGGTTACTAAATATTTTTTCATTGTTTTTCCTGGAAAAATAACTAATTCTTGGCCTATGGTTTTGACAAAGCAGACTATCGGCTGCCGCAGTACTACTCTTTTTGAAAATCTACATCTATATTGATCGTCACAGCCAGGCTTTCCCCAGGGGCGGTCCACATATTTTCAACTACATAGGAAACCGGGACCGTTTTTCTGCCTGATCCGGAATTCTCCCTGCCGCTGATTCTCAATATGGCGGTTTTTCCGGCACCAATGTCCAATTCCTCTTCAACACCAAGATCAGGGGCGGCTGTTCCCTGCACCAGATGGAAACCGATATCCGACTTGTTACGGATCTGCACGTAAGCGCCTCCGTCACCTTTCACCACAACTTGAGGGGTAACAATCTCCAGGGATTCCCTGAAAATCTCTTTGAGGAACCGTTCACTGCCGATCACAATCTGACCGTTCAGGAGAGCTGTTCTCTGTTCTTTCAGGGCCTCCCTGATACCTTCCATGCTGCGGTCCCGGGAAAACACCAGGGTGATAGGGCGGTGGTCTCCGCCGGCAATATCGTAGACACGGTGGATCGGGGGATGAATATCGGAAGTAGCCAGGAGCGTCAGGTTTTTATCTATTGCCCACTGGTGGGCTTCCGGGCAATAATTGGCGGAGTTGACCACTTCAATTCCCTGGAGCATCCCCTTGGCAAAGATTTCAGAGTGCTCCTCGTACCAGCGGCCGATCCCGTCCGGCTGCTGTCCGGTCCAGCAGGGATGATTCCAGAAAATAAACCCGCCCTGCTGATGGGCGATCTCCAGGGCTTCTCTCCAGTCCTTTCCATCCAGGGGAGCAGAGTCGGTTAGAAAAATGGCATTAAGGTGTCCGGGAGGCATGCTCCTGGTGACTTCGGACCCCTTGATCACCATGATGTTACTCTGGGCCCCGGATCTCCTGGCTATCTCGTAGGAGCTGTTGTGGTTGGAGGTCACGTAATCTTTATGGGGCTGGTATTCAATATGGTCGGTAATGGAAATGGCATCCAGACCCTCCGCCCAGGCTTCTTCCACCCTCACGGTCGGCCAGACATTTCCGTCAGAAAAGACTGAGTGCATGTGAAAATCACATTTCAGGGTTGTGTAGCCCAAAATGTCAGGAACACTGATCGGAGTTCTTGTAAAGTCTGATCTCTGGGCGAGGCCCGGAGAGAAAGATAATAAAAGTAAAAGCATAATCAGGACCGGCAGTCTGTTTCTTTTCATGATTCTCACCTGATTTCGAGTTAAATTTCCTGACACGATAGCTATAAAAACCTTTTGATCTATTTGGCAAACTTTATACAGACCGGGGCCTGTAAGCTGACTTCATCAACAGGGTCCAGCAATTTTCCGGTTGCCTGATCCAGGGGAAATACCACCATGTTACCGGATCTCTGGTTGGCGGCAAGCAGGTATCCGCCATCCGGTGAAAGGCAAAAATTCCGGGGGGTTTGTCCTCCAGTTGGGCGATGCTGGACCGGCTCCAGTTTCCCGCTATCCTGATCAATGACAAATACCGCAATGGAGTCGTGCCCCCGGTTCGAACCGTAGAGGTATTTTCCGTCCGGGCTGACCACGACCTCCGCAGTCGAATTCCTGTCCTGGAAGCCTTCAGGAAGAGTGGAGACCGACTGTATCTCCATCAGGGCCCCCTCATCAGGCTGATAACGGAACACAGTGACCGTTGATGCGATTTCATTTATCACGTAAACCACTGACCGTGTAGGATGAAAGGCGAGATGCCTGGGCCCTGAGCCGGGGGAAACCCTGGCAAAGGCTGGAGTGTTCACTTCCAGTCTTCCGGCCTCGGGATCAAGCCTGTAAACAAAAACCTTATCCAGACCCAGATCGGCGGCCAGGGCAAAGCGATTATCGGGAGAAGGATTGATGGAGTGGGCATGGGGCCCTTTCTGCCTGGCAGGGTTAACCCCCGAGCTGGAATGCTGCCTCAGGCAACTCATCGGCCCGAGACTCCCATCTTCCATG
>CAZOGT010000326.1:0-3714 GCA_964579015.1 uncultured Acidobacteriota bacterium
AAGGGGCCTGATCTGTTTGGCCATGACCGCTGACCGCCTGGAACACCTGCGGATTCCGGAGATGGTGAGCAGAAACGAGTCTCTCCACGGGACCGCCTTCTGCGTGAGTATTGAAGCCAGTAAAAATGTTTCAACGGGCATTTCAGTTTCAGACCGTGCCCATACCATCCTGACTGCGGTTGACCCCGGAGCCGGGCCGGAGGATCTGGTTCGTCCCGGGCACATTTTCCCTCTTAAAGGAACTGATGGAGGTGTCCTGGCGAGGTCGGGACAGACGGAGGCCTCCATTGACCTGGCAAGGCTGGCGGGCCTCTCTCCGGCCGGCGTAATCTGCGAAATCATGAATCCCGACGGCACAATGGCGCGGATGGCGGAGCTGAAGGACTTTGCGGCTGAACACGGGCTGAAGATCATTACTGTTGTGGACCTGATCAAGTACAGGCTGAAGCATGAAAAGTTTGTCCGCCGGGTACATACTGTCCCTTATCAATCAGAGCTGGGGAGCTTTGATCTGCATATTTATGAGAATCTGCTGAACGGGGGCCTTCACCTGGCCTTTACAAAAGGGGAACTTGCCGGCGGCGGACCGGTCCTCCTGAGGGTGCAGGTGGCTGATATGCTGGAGGATGTGTTCCGTTTTTCGCGTGAAGGCGGGAGCAGCGGAAGTTCTCTGGTCCGCAGCCTGGAGCTTATCGAAACCGAGGGAAGGGGTGCCCTGGTTTACCTGAGGCTGGAGAAATCCGACGAAAACCTGCTGGAGGAACTGGAATCCCTGTCCGCGCAGGGCAGCAGCACCCTTCCCGAAAAGGCGGATATCAAGGATTTCGGTTTAGGCGCCCAGATTGTGTCCGATTTGGGCATCTCGCGGGTACGGCTGCTTACCAATCACCCGAAGGT
The DNA here is from genome assembly GCA_964579015.1 of uncultured Acidobacteriota bacterium. Taxonomy (GTDB): domain Bacteria; phylum Acidobacteriota; class UBA6911; order RPQK01; family JAPXNP01. The sequence continues at coordinate 898 of CAZOGT010000326.1, forward strand.
ATTTGTGGGCCTGAGCGGATACGGGATCAATATTATTGAGAACCTCGAAATCAGGAATGCCTGATCCGGGAGACTTGTCACTCTTCTTCTTCAGCCAGGTACTCTTCGTAGGCTTCCGGGGTCATCAGGCTTTCAAAGGAAGCGTTTTTATCAACTTCGAGCTGGACCATCCATCCGTCGCCATAGGGGTCGGTGTTGATCTTTTCCGGTGAATCCTCCAGCAGGTCGTTGACCTCGATTACAGTCCCGCTGACCGGGGAATATATTTCCGAGACTGCTTTGACCGATTCCACCGAACCAAAAGCTTCCTCAGCCTCGATCTCGTCTCCTTCGTCGGGAAGCTCCACGTAGACAACGTCCCCCAGTTGCTCCTGGGCGTATTCGGTTATGCCAATCGTAACAAGTTCCTCCTCAATCCTTATCCATTCATGGTCACTTGTGTATAACAGGTCCTCTGGTATATTCATAATCGGAATTCCTTTCCCTCTACCCCTGTTTTGATATTCAGGTTTTTTGATAATTATAAACAATCACGGCAAACGGGACTGAGACTGATTTTGTGCTCCCCTGCTATGCGATTCGAATCCGCTGCTTCCTTCTCCTGGGAACCGGCCCGCCAGGAGATCCTTCGGGCCATGGATCAGGACCTCTTCCTCTTGTAAAAAGGAGTGGGAACCACCCGGGCCTCTCGTCTGCGGCCCCTGATTTCTATTGATAAAGCAGACCCGATATCGGAGTGTTCCACGGGAACGTAAGCCATTCCAATGCTTTTATCCAGGCTGGGGGAATATCCGCCGCTGGTTACATTCCCTGCCTTTTCACCGCCTGAAATCACCGGATAGCCCTCCCTGGCGATTCCGGCATCTATCATTTCAAACCCGATTAGCTTTCTCCTTATCCCCTCACTCTTGATTTCCCGCAGCCGGTTTTCTCCGATGAACCCCGTCCCGAACTTGACAATCCATCCCAGACCGGCTTCCAGGGGGTTGGTTTCTTCAGTAATGTCGCTCCCGTAGAGGGGGAATTTCATTTCCAGCCGCAGGGTATTACGGGCAGCCAGCCCCGCCGGAACCAGTCCGTACGGCTCACCGGCCCTGAACAATTCTTCCCAGAGGTATTCACCTTTTTCCGGTGCGATGTAGATTTCAAAACCGTCTTCCCCGGTATAGCCGGTCCTGGATACCAGGGCACTGCTCCCATCAATTTCAGCAGTGGTGAACCAGTAGAACTTGACAGCGGACAGGTCAGTTTCAACAATCTTCTGGAGGATCGATTCAGCCCTGGGGCCCTGCAGGGCCAGCTGCACATACCTGTCGCTCACGTCTTCCAGCTGAATACTGCCGAAAGCCCTGGATTCCAAAAAAGATACGTCCTTTTTCCTGGTAGCTGAATTAACGCAGAGGAAGAAATGTTCGGCATTGAAGCGGTAAACGACGATGTCGTCGATGATTGTGCCTTCCGGGGTCAGGATAGCCGAGTACTGGGCCTGGAAATCCGACAGCATCCCGGCATCATTACAGGTGACGTTCTGGACAAATGAAAAGGCGTCCGGCCCCTTTATTTCAACCTGGCCCATGTGGCTGACATCAAAAATGCCTGCGGCTTCCCTTACGGCCTGATGTTCCCTGAGGGCGCTCGAGTATTGGACCGGAAGCTCCCAACCGGCGAATTCCACCATTTTACCGCCGTATTTTCTGTGAATGCTGTTCAATGCTGTTTTTTCAGTCACAATAATGACTTCCTTATCCGTTTATTAAAACATTTGCCGATTCTGGAATTATAATAAAATTATAGTCTATCTAAAACTTCATGGTATGGCAGAATGATGATTTTTGGAAGGAATATCCTGATAATGGAAAAATATGGTTGCATGGTCAGACGCTTGCTGAAGTCGCTGCTGCTTCCTTTCTTTTTTTTCGCCCTGGTTTCCCCTGGTTTCGGGCAGGCCGGCACCGGCTTTCTCTACCTTTCAGACCAGCGAATCGTCACCCTGGAAGTAGTTGACGATCAGAGAGCTGTAATAAATTACCTTAACCTGGCCGAGTCATACTCTGTTTTCCAGCCAGGCAACCTGATAATTTTCGGGCAGGAGGGAAGCTGGAAGAGAAGCCAGGTGATCCGGAATGAGGATCCGGCTGACGCGGAAAACCGCTTTTTTGCTAAAAGCCTGATCAAGCCCGGGGAGGTTTTCGGCGTGGAGGTAATGGGTGACCTTGAGGTAAAGGGGCCGGTCAGCGGGGCATGCCTGAGGATAGATGGGAGGATTCTGATCTTTGAGCCCCTGTTACGTAGAGATTTCGAAGTGGCCATATCCAGGGTCAGCAATATCGACCTGGACCGCAGAAACAGGAAGACAGCCCTGGTGCGGGCAGGGTTCACCAGGGGTTTCGGGAGGATGCTGTTCGAAGGAACTGAGGCCGCGGAAAAGTATGATCCCTACTTTCCGGATGATCCTGTGTTCGGCCCGGTAGCGGTAGCTGATCCGAAGCCCCTGCTTCCATCGGCCTTCCGCCACCTTCCTGACCCGGTTGTTGTCCAAGTCGGCGGCACGATCAGCCGGTTCGGGGGCTTGAGAAACGCTGAGGTCCTGGAGGGCATTGACCCGGTACTCGACGAACTGGCCCTGGAGACGGTCCAGGGTTCATGGCAGTTTCTCCCAGCTGTTCAGGGAACAGAAGTAGCTGACGCGGAGGTCAAGCTCAACGTGGCCTTTCGCAGGGAGTGATGGGCATAGTGGCATGAGCATCCTTGCTCATGGGTGGCATGAGCATCCTGCTCATGGGAACGGAGCATCCTGCTACGGTAGAGGCAAGGGGA
>CAZOGT010000327.1:0-3664 GCA_964579015.1 uncultured Acidobacteriota bacterium
ATCGGCCCTACGTCCGGCGGAAAGAGTTCGCTGGCCGTCAGGATTGCCGGTACGCTTGACGGTGAAATTGTCAATTGCGATTCAATGCAGATGGTCAGGGAACTTGAAATCGGTACAGCCAAACCATCGGCCCGGGAGCGGTCCATTGTTCCCCACCACCTCTTTGACTTCATCTCTCTTCCGGAGACATACAGTGCGGGGCGGTACATGGCAGATGCCCGGAAAGTCTGCAATGAAGTCCGCGGCAGGGGTAAGGTCCCGATTGTCACAGGAGGCACCGGACTCTACCTCCGGGCCCTGCTCCGTGGAATGTTTGAAGGTCCTTCCAGGTCTGACGAGATCAGGAGAAGGCTCGATAGAATAGCAGAGAAGAAAGGGCTGGCCTTTCTGCACGTCCTTCTCTCCCGCAAGGATCCCGAAGCAGCCTCCAGAATCGAACCCGGGGACAGGATCCGCCTTTTCAGGGCGCTCGAGGTCCAGATTTCCACCGGCCGGCCCTTCAGTTCCCTGCTTGGCGGGGAGGAGCCCCTTTCAGGGTTCCGGGTAGTAAAAATAGGACTGGATCCGCCCCGCCCCCTCCTCTATGAGCGGATAAACCGCAGGGCCGAGAGAATGTTTCAGGAAGGACTCCTTGAGGAAACCAGAAAGCTTCTTGAACATGGTTACGATGCTTCCTGTAAAGGTTTTGAGGCCCTTGGCTACAGGCATGCTATCCGCGTGATTCAAGGCGTCATGGACCAGTCAAAGGCGCTGGAGCTTACGCAGAGGGATTCCCGCCGCTATGCCAAGAGGCAGATGACCTGGTTTCGCCGCGAGCCCGGCGTGGAGTGGATCCATGATACCGGAGACACGGAAGAGGCATTCAGGGCGGCTATGGAGATAATCTTTTCAGCCCGTGAAAGAACCAGGGTAAAGAAGGAAAACGGATAACTGCACAGATATAATACAATATCAGGCGAAGGTATATGAAAAATGGATTATCAGGCAGTCATAGGATTGGAAATACACGCGCAGCTATTAACCAGGACCAAGATTTTCTGCAGGTGCAGTACCAGGTTCGGCGCACCGCCAAACGTTAATACCTGCCCGGTCTGCCTGGGGCTTCCCGGGGCGCTCCCCGTGTTGAACCGGCAGGCGGTAGCCATGGCAGTCAAGGTAGGCCTTGCCCTGAACTGCAGGATCAACAACCCGTCGCTTTTTGCGCGCAAGAATTACTTTTACCCCGACCTGCCCAAGGGTTTCCAGATCTCCCAGTTTGAGCTTCCCCTGGCGGAAGAGGGGCACGTCAGCCTCAGGTTCAGGGAGGGGGAGAGCGGGGAGATGGTGAGCCGGGACTTCAGGCTGAACCGGATCCACATGGAGGATGACGCCGGGAAATCAATACACAACCCGGGCGGCGACACCCTGGTCAACCTTAACCGGACCGGGACCCCCCTGATCGAAATAGTGACGGAGGCTGATTTCCGTACTTCCCAGGAAGCGCATGAATTCCTGGTCTACCTTCGCAAGGTCCTTCTCTACCTGGAGGTATGCGACGGAAACATGGAGGAAGGGAGCATGAGGTGCGATGCCAATGTCTCGATCCGTCCCAGGGGGCAGGAGCAGTTTGGAACCAAGACTGAGATCAAGAATCTCAATTCTTTTCGTTTCGTCAGGAAGGCCCTTGACTATGAAATCGAACGGCAGATCAGGGTTGTTTCAGGGGGCGGAAGGATTTCCCAGGAAACCAGGCTCTGGGATGAGGCTGCGGGCCGGACCGAAGTAATGCGGAGCAAGGAGGAATCCCATGATTACCGATACTTTCCTGAACCCGACCTGCTGCCCCTGGTTGTTGACGATGAATGGAAGGAGGCTCTCAGGGCGGAATTACCCGAGTTGCCGGATGCCAGGAGGGACCGGTTCGTCAGCGAATACAGCCTGGATGAAGACACGGCGGTTTTCCTTACTGCTGACCGTCATTTTGCCGACTACTTTGAATCCGCCGTACGGGAACATGCGAATCCCACGGCTGTGGGCAACTGGATGCTTGGTGAGGTGACCCGTGAATTGAAGAAGGACGGGGCTGATATCAGGGATCTCAAGGCAGGCCCGGCCGGACTGGCCCGGCTGCTGAAGATGGTGGACGACAATGTGATCAGCGGAACGATCGCCAAGGAGGTTTTTTCCGAGATGGCCGCCTCCGGGGAAGACGCGGAAAGCATTGTCAACCGGAAGGGCCTGAAGCAGATCAGCGACGAAGGTGAGCTCGATTCAATAATCGACGGGATCATCGCCGGGAACCCGGACAAGGTCGAGGCCTACAGGAATGGTAAAACCGGGTTGATCGGGTTTTTCGTGGGGCAGGTCATGCAGCAGACCCGGGGTCAGGCTAATCCAAAGAAGGTCAATCAGATTTTGCGGGAGAAACTGTAAACTGTAAAAACCGGTCTCCCGGGCGGATGAGGATGGATCCTGATGCCCCTATTCGTACCTGAGGGCCTCGATCGGGTTCAGGCGGGCCGCTTTCACAGCCGGCCAGACCCCGAACACCAGGCCTACCGCCACGGAAACGGTGAAGCCGGTAATAACGGCCCAGGCCGGAATGGAAGCAGGCAGCGAGGGCAGAAGCCAGGCCAGCAGGTAACTGATCAGCACGGCCAGCAGGATCCCGATGATTCCTCCCCCGGTCGTCAGGGACATGGCCTCAAAGAGGAACTGGGTAATGATGTCTTTCCTGGTGGCACCCAGGGCTTTCCTGATGCCGATTTCCCTGGTCCTTTCCGTGACCGAAACCAGCATGATATTCATTACGCCGATACCGCCTACCAGCAGGCCCACCCCGGAGATGGCAATAGCCACCAGGCCTATGGTCGCGGTAATCGAATCAAACTGCTCCACGATTCGTTCCGAGGTGCTAAGGTCGAAATCGCTGTCTTCATCGTACCGGACGCCTCTCTGGGAGCGGAGAATGGCCTCAGCATCATCGAGGGCATTGTTAAGCTCTCCTTCCGAGGCCTTGGCGACGATGATCAGCCAGTCCTCCCGGGGGAAAAGCTTGCGCATGGTGCGGTAGGGAACGTAGATATAGTTGTCCTCTTCAGACATGCCCAGAAAGGTTGATTTCCGTTGCTCGAGGGTCCCGATGACATTGAATTCCTGCCCGTTGACGAGGATCTTCTTGCCGATTATTTCACTGGGGTCATAGTTGGGAAAGAGAGCTTCCACCACGTCGATTCCGAGTACAGCGACGTTGCTGCGGCGGTAGTCGTCGGTCGCCCCGAAGAACCGGCCCTCGCTGATCAGCAGATTGAGTGCCTCGGCGATGCTCGAGGAGGCTCCCTGGATTCGTCCCTGTTTGTAGTTATTGTCGCGAAACTTTACGGTGGGATTGCCGCCTCGGACCTGGATTCCGTAGTATGCCACGTCCTCGATCGAATCACTGGCGAGCAGGGCGGCGGCATCATCGACGGTCAGGGGCTTTCTCTGGAATTCCTCCCGTTCCCGGGAGAGCTGGGGACCGGTGGTCAGGTGGAAAGCATAGATGTTCCTGGTGCCCATTTCCTCAACCATGTCAATGATGCTGCCGCGCATCCCGGTAAGGATCGAAGCGATTACGATCACCGTGATAACCCCGATTACAACTCCCAGGACGGTCAGGAAGCTTCTCATCTTGTGGTTCCTGATG
>CAZOGT010000328.1:0-3609 GCA_964579015.1 uncultured Acidobacteriota bacterium
AGTGTTCCGGTAAAGGTCAAATCAGAGTCCATCTGCTCATACTGCGTGGGCAGGCTGAAGGTCAGGACAGCTCCCTGGACAGCGATATTCGGGACCGGCCTGGCATGGCCTGAGATTCCGACGAAACGGCCTGAAAACTGTTCCCCGTCCCACTCAAGCTCCAGCCAGGAGGGATAGGTTCCGTCAGCAGTCTGCACTGTAATGTCCCAGCGCCCGGTAAAATCATCCGGGGAAACCTGGGGAGCTTCCTCGGTCGCGGGTGCCGAGCAGGCTGCTAACAGCGCTACGCAAAAAATCAGTAAAACTGAACGTAAAAACGACATTTTAAATCTCCTTGTAATATGCTTTGTCATCAACAACTAAATATCTGAAAATTTTTGTTAAAAATAAATTTATATCGCAGAATCAACCCATGAAGCAAGCATTTTCCTTCGCATTCAGACAGGGCGTTCTGGAATTTCTGGATTTCGGGAGGCCGCAGAAGTTAAAGAAGGCCGAGGCTAAAGGCTGATCCGTTGCCGCGGGACGCGTACCGCAATTCAGACCAGGAGCCTGAAAAGCCGGTCTCTCAATAACAGGCCCTTAAAAATCCGGCCCTGGTCTTCCTCAGTTCCGGCGGTTTGCGACCAGCCGGAAATCATCTTGAGGGGGCAATTACCCGTTCCATGATGTTGCGGTAAAGCAGTTCCCAGAAGCCTTTGCTCAGGTAGGCCCTGATGGAAACATAACAGCCGCCGCAGGTATTGGTCTTTACAAATTTTTCCAGCACCTCTTCATGGCTCTTGAATTTATAGTCGAACATTGAGCAGGGCCTCATGGTGCCGTCCGGATTGATGACCAGGCTCCGCTTTCCGGCCTGGCATCCCGGCAGGCCGCCGTTTTTGAAAAACTCATAGGTGCCGGTCAGTGTCCAGTCTGAATTAATCACCTTCCCGCCATTTTTCTTGATGGCCAGTAGGCGGTCAATCTGCTCCTTCAGGAGAGCCAGGTCTTCAGGGGATTTTATGTCGTATTCGGAATTGTGGGTCCTCAGGGAGGTATAGGCACTGTAGGAGATGTTCGCCCCCCAGGAAAGGGCTTTCTCGTAACATTCCACCAGGTGGGGAAGATTCCACCGGGTAATGGCCGTATTCATTATCAGATTATTATCCCCTTTGGCCATGATTTTGGGGATCACATCTGAAAGATGGGCGAAGAGTCCCGGGTAGCCCCTGAAATCATCATGCCTCTCGTCGGGAAAATCGAGCGAAACCGAGACCTGGTTCACCCCAAGATCGATGCATTCCTGGTAAATCTCAGGGGTTAATTTGCTGGCGTTGGTCACAATTATCAGGTAAGGAAGGCCGGATTTCTCTTTTACAGCTCTGATGATATCGTACAGGTCGGGACGCAGAAGCGGCTCACCGCCTGAGAGTTGCAGGAGAAGGGGCTTGAATTGACGCTCCAGTTTTTGATAATCCGCGGCATAAATATTCCCGCTGTCTTTCTTGATCCCGCCATGATCACAATGGCGGCAGTCACAGGTACATGAGTGGGTCAGCTCAAAGGAGAGGCATATCGGCCTGACTTTTACCCAGTTGATCGCGCCCCTGGTCGCCATCCTGGCTGCGAGAGCCACATCCAGCTTCTTCATTTATCAGTTCTCCCAAGGTCTCATCAGGCGTTTCACATTCACTCCCGCAGCTATAGCGCCCGGCAAGATTCGTAAGATTATTTTGAATTTACAACAATAATGTGTACATTGTATACAAATAACCGATTCACTGCTAACTTGGCAGCGCACCGGGAAGATCCCTATACGGATCCGATAATCGCGAGATGACGGGAGTCGTGACATGGAACACCCGAAACTGGAAAAGATAATTGACACCTTTTTCAAATGCGACAAGGCTGAACTGCTGAAAATTTTTGATGAGCTGCTGACAGCCCTGGAGGCGGAAGAGAACGCCCAGCCCTCCAGGATGATGTCCCAGAATTATGAAACAGCCCAGGCCAACCCTGAAATCCACACCCTGCCCGGGAACCTGAAGGACGCCAGGGACGCCATCTTCCCCTATTACTGGGGAACGGACGGCTGGTTCTCCAGGCTTCACCTGGAAAATGTCAAGGGCCCGGCTAATTACGCCTCCCTGGTGGGGACCATTGCCTGCCTCCTGAAGAATCCCAACCTCTGCGTCGACACGTACAGCCAACGATCCAATGAGCTTGAGGTCAAGGCGATTACAGCCCTGGCCAACCTGCTTTTCTACCATACCGATTCGCCCTGGGGGGTGTTTACCATCGGGGGTACGATATCAAATCTCTACGCCGGAAAAATCGGGATTGAACGGGTTTGCCCGGGAGTATCCCGACGGGGACTGGCCGGTGAAAAAATCGCCGGAATAGCTTCCCGGGCCGCACACTACTCCAATGAAACCCTGGCTGACTGGCTGGGAATAGGACGGGACAACCTCCAGGCCATTCCCACTGACGGAAAATTCTCGATGCGCCTTGACCTGCTGGAGAAGGAGATGGACAGGCTTTACCAGGAGAAGTTCAAAATCGCTTTCATCATAACCACCTTCGGGACCACTGACGCTTTCGGCATCGACGATATCCTGCAGATCAAGGAGATTGCCATCGCCAAATCAGGGCAGTACAAGGTACCCTGTCCCCAGATCCACGTTGACGCCGCCGCAGGATGGCCGCTCAGCTTCCTTGCTGAATACGACACCGTTGCCAATAAACTCGGCTTCACCGCCAGTATCCTTCCCATCATCCGGAAGGCCCAGGAACAATGCGAATCTTTGAAATCCGCTGATTCAGTAACCATTGATTTTCACAAAATGGGATGGGGCCACTATCCGTCCAGCGCCTTCATCGTCAACAAGAAGGAGAACCTGGCCCCCCTCTTCCGGAAAACCGAGGACATGCCTTACTTCAGCGAGGCCGACTACCGCAGGGACCCGGCGCTCTTCACCCTGGAAACCTCCCGCCCGGCCATCGGCCCCTATTCAGTAATGGCCAGCCTCAACGGAATCGGGCTGATCGGATACCAGATCCTCGTCGCCCATGCTCTGGAAATGGCGGATTACCTGAAAAAAAGGCTTGCGGAACTGGAATACTGCATGTTGCTCAATCCTCATTCCCTCGGTCCCCACGTGGTCTGGTGGGTATTGCCCAAGGGCAGGGATGCCCGGGAGATATACAATCGGCTGGTAAGAGGGGAGCTGGACGAGAAATCATGCGCTCGTTATTTTGAGGAGATCAGGAGGCTTTTCCTGAAGCGCAGGAACATTGCGTCTGATAACCGGCGCGATGCCTCCCTGAGCTTCACCACCTCAACCGGCTATGAGCCCAATGGAATACCGCTCCCGGCCTGGAAAGCGGTGTTCTTTAACCCCAAGACCGACAAACAGGTCATTGATGACCTGATCAGCAGCCTGGAAGAGATCTAGGCAGGCGACGTTCCCGGCGCTGTTACCCCCCTTCCCCAATTAACTCGGGGTCGGGGTCGGTATCGCTATCGGGGTCGATTCCCAGGCGGCGGGGAAACCAAGGATTCAGGGCCGCCTCGGCATTCTTTCGATTCCGACCCCGACCCCGACCGATTCCCTCAATCATGTCCGG